>WTCN01000040.1 GCA_013138555.1 Methyloprofundus sp.
ATGTTCTAAGTTTAAAAGGACAAAAAGTCAATTATCTATCGTTGCTAATGGTACATAATTCCCATAGAATGAGAGGGGAACTTATCCGCGGTTGTCGGAAAAAGTAAACCCCCACACTAAAAAAAAAAGAGGAAAGAATATGAATAATACCCAGAAATTAATGGCTGCGATTGTTGCTGTATTTGCGGTGGGTTTTTTAATGGTTGGTGGCAATAAAGAGCAAACCAATGAACAAAGAGAAGCTGCTGGTATGATTAGAGGGCTTGCTCATATGCAAACGATGGCAAATAAAAAATGCCCAGTGGCTGTAAAAAAATATACTGGAACACAGGTTTATTACGCAACCGATACCGATACCGACAAGCAGACTTATGTCTCTCTGACTTGGGATGCCTCTAAAACAGATGATAAATATAGCTTTGAAAAAGCTGAATGTACTTTGCATTTAACTGTTGGTGGTATTTCTAAGCTTGTTATTGATGGTAAAACGTTTATTGAGAAAGAAGTAAAATACTAAGTGACATTAAATTAAAGAGCAGCTATTTATAAGGTCTGCTATTTCCTACTGTTTTACTGGGTTATAATGTTCTTTTTTATAATCCGGTAGAATTATGTCGACACCTAAAATCATTCTGGTTGCCATCACTAAACATGGCGCTAATCAAGTGACACAACTTGCCGAAAAGCTTCCCGATGCGGATATTTTAGTCTCGGAAAAATTTCGGGAATTATTAGTGACTAGCAAAAGCTCCTGTCAGTTTTATAGCGGTCCGTTTCGTGAGCAAATCGCTGGCCTATTCAAAAATTATGAGCAAATAGTTTTTTTTGTATCACTAGGAGCGGTGGTGCGTTTGGTTGCCCCCTTTTTAAAATCTAAAGATGAAGACCCAGGTGTGATTGTCGTTGACGATGCAGCACAGTTTGTCATTCCGGTTTTATCCGGTCATGTAGGGGGCGCGAACGCCTGTGCTGAAATGCTCGCTGATTTATTGCAGGCAACGCCTGTATTGACTACCGCTTCCGATGTCGGCAAGACGATTCCGGTGGATATTTTAGGGCGCGAACTGGGCTGGCAAGTGGAAGCGCCTAAAATCAATATTACCCGTGTTTCTGCACATGTCGTTAATGAAGAGCCGGTGGCCTTTGTACAGGAAGCAGGAAGCAAAAACTGGTGGACACGGAGCACCGCTTTACCTAAAAACATTCAGTTATTTGAGCAGTTTTCTGATGTTGATTTAAGTCAATTCAAAGCCGTCCTATGGGTTACAAATCAGGATATTGCTGCGAGTCTTTGGCAGAAGATGGGTGAAAGCCTGGTCGTCTATAGAGTGCCTGAATGAAACTGGTTCTGGGCTTAGGCTGTGATAGAGGTACAGCTCTTGATACAGTAGAAACAGCGATAGCGCAAGCACTGGCTTCTGCTGATTTAAGTCTTGAGCAAGTTATACTGCTTGCCAGCATTGATAAAAAACAGGATGAAGCTGCCTTTTTACAACTCGCTGAAAAATACGCTTTAGCGATGAACTTTTATCCGGCAGAAAAATTAGCGGGTGTCCCCGTTCCGAGCCCATCCGCGGTAGTGATGAAATATGTAGGTACTCCCTCGGTATCTGAAGCGGCAGCGATTTTAGCAGCTGAAACGGATATGTCCAGTTTATTAGTTGAAAAATACAAATATTGCGGCGAAGACGGTAAAAATGCCACCGTATCCATAGTCCAAATGAGAACAAATATATGAATGGAAAGATTTATTTAGTCGGTTTTGGTCCTGGCGCAGAGGAGCATATGTCCTTTAAAGCCAAAGCAGCCATTAGCGAATCTGATGTGGTCATCGGTTATTCTACCTATATCAAATTAGTCAAAGATTTACTCGACGGCAAAGAAGTGATCAGAAAAGGTATGACCGAAGAAATTGACCGTTGCATAGAAGCCTATGAGCAGGCGAAGCTGGGGAAAACAGTTTCCCTGATTTCTTCTGGTGATATTGGTGTCTATGGTATGGCCGGGCCTACTTATGAAGTCTTGTTACAGGCAGGCTGGACACCAAATGATGCAATTAAGGTAGAAATTGTACCGGGCAGTACTGCCTTATCAGCCTGTGCATCATTAGTAGGGGCTCCCTTAACACATGATTTCTGCTCAATTTCTTTATCTGACTTATTAACGCCGTGGACAGTGATTGCCCGGCGTATCGAAGCGGCTGGCAGTGCTGATTTTGTGGTGGCTTTATATAACCCCAAAAGTGGCCGACGTACGCAGCAAATTGTCGAAGCACAAAAAATCCTCTTGCGTTATCGTCGCCCTGACACCCCCGTTGCCATTGTTAAATCTGCCTATCGGCGTAGACAGGATATACAGCTGGTACGTCTGGATGAAATGGCAGGATGTGATATAGGGATGTTGACGACAGTGTTAATTGGTAACTCATCCACTTTTATTCAAGAGGGCTTGATGATTACCCCACGCGGCTATGCTAATAAATATAATAGCCTAACCGGCGAAACAAAGGATGGCGAACAAGCGGGTGTTTCATTATCCATGGGGCTAGAAGGCTGGTACGCTTGCTTAAGACAGTATGTGCAGGAAAATGAAGGTTTAACGCTAGAAAAAATTGCGGATTACTTTGGCGTTGTCGTCGGTGAAGTGCTCAGCGCGATTGCTGCGGGTGAAAGTGCGGGAGAGCATAGAGCGGCACGTATTCAGTCAGATAAACTAAAGGATGTTATTAATGCTTGCCAATCCTGGGGACGGCTACGCGGTATAGTCCGGGCAGAGGCGGGGGCAGTCTCAGAGTTATTTTTGCACGCGCAAGATTTTCAACAACGAGGTGACTGGTTAAATATTGAAACAGATGCGTTTCATTGCCATATCAACTGGAGCAAAGTGGATTCTGCCTATCTGGCTTGCCGTGAGGATAAATCTTACGCTGTAAACTTTATAGATAACAAAGGGCATCTTGTTTTCAGGTTACTACTGATGAAAGACGAGGGTAGTTTTAGTGCTGATAAGTTAGCAGCATACTGGCAGACCTGGCAAGTGCTAGCAGAGGAGAGAGTAAATGAGTGAAATCATTAAGCCCAAAATGATGGAATATACGCGCCATCTTTTAATCTGTGTCGGTGAGCGGTGTACTGAAAACAGTGCAGGACAGGCTCTTTATGATCAGTTAAGAGATAAATTTAAAGCATCAGGGCTCAATGAGGGAGCACTTAGAGTCAAACGTAGCCGGGCAAGCTGTTTTGGCACCTGTAAATCAGGACCTCTTATTTGCGTGCAACCTGATGGAGTCTGGTATTATGATGTTACCAGCGAGAAACTAGATCGAATTATTAAAGAGCATTTGCTGGGCGGTGTGCCTGTTGCCGACTATATTTATCATCAAGGGCCTGGCACGACAGAGTAATAAAGCAATGAAGAAAGAGGTTTTTATATGGCTACACAAGAGTATACCGGGACTATTGCAGCCTGGAAAGATGATAGGGGCTTTGGCTTTATCAGAACAGAAAGTAATAACAAAGAAGACGATGTATTTATCCATATCTCATCATTAAATAATATGAGTCGTCGCCCGCGAGTAGGGGATGTCATTCATTATGATTTAATTGAAGAAAATGGCAAAATAAAAGCAAGCAATGCGATTATTGAGGGGGTCGAACCCTTTCATGATAGCTCTAAAAATTGCAATGTTTTATTGATAGTGATAGTGACAGCGATAATTTCAAGTGCCGTTACATTTGCAGTTATTAAAGCTTTATAATTAACCCTGGCAGGGTAGGCATTGCTCACCCTGCCTTTACAATACAGGTTAAAATGAAACGATACCTTGGATTTTTACTTTTGCCGTTGTTATTACTGATTGCTGGCTGTAGTGAGCGACATATAACAGAGGAACATGCTAAGCCTAGTGTACAGCATGTAGATATGCAACTGGATGAAGACATTCATCAATTATTACAGCAGGAAATGCAGGCAATTCAGCAGGGTATGATGTCGCTTATCCCGGCAATTGCCAGTGGTGACTGGGAAAAAGTGGCTGTCATAGGCAAGACTATAGAAGGCAGTTATTTGCTTAAGCAAAAACTAACGATTGAACAGCGCCATGCCTTGCATAAATCCTTACCTGCCGGATTTATCAAACAGGATCAGGCTTTTCACCACTCAGCAGGCATGTTAGCTCATGCGGCTGAAATGGGACACCCTGATATTGTTAATTTTTATTTTTATAAATTAAGCACTGCCTGTGTTCAGTGTCATGCAGAATTTGCTACGGACAGGTTTCCTGGTTTAGTGGCTAAGCAAAGTGAAGCGCATCATCACTAAAGAGTGAGTATGTATTTTTTTTAAGTTACACGATTTTTATATTAAGTATATGACTAATAATGATGTTTTTCGCCGTATCCGTTATACATTTGACTTTAATGACGAGAAAATGATTGCTTTATTTGCCTTGGCTGAATGTCAGGTAAACCGAGAGCAAGTCAGTAACTGGTTAAAAAAAGATGATGATCCAGATTATAAGGCGTGTAACGATACTCAATTGGCCATTTTTCTCAATGGTTTGATTAATGATAGACGAGGTAAAAAAGAAGGTTCGGCACCCGAGCCAGAAAAGCGCTTAAGTAACAATATCATTTTAAGAAAATTAAAAATCGCATTAGACCTTAAAGATGAGAATGTACTAGAGATTATGCAACTTGCTGATTTTCGCATGAGCAAGCATGAATTAAGTGCCTTTTTTCGTAAACCAGGGCATAAAAACTACCGGGAATGTAAAGATCAGGTATTGCGTAATTTTCTACAGGGAGCCCAACATAAGTATCGAGACTCTGTACAAAGTCATTCAGAGGGGTAATAAAATGGTTTTTGTTGGTGCTATTCCTGAGCATACATATTAAATTTACGGCTACGAATTTAAGACGGGACAAATATCGTAGGTTGAGCTGCCGTCTTTTTGACAACTTAACAATTCAATTAACCGACCCATAGGTTTTCAGGTAAATAATTCCTCTATGCCTGATTGATAGACATAGGATGTGCTGAGGCACGAAGCGCATCAATCGGGCAAGATGCGCTTCGTGCCTCAGCACATCCTATATAAGTTTATAATGATTTAAAGTGGAAATTTAATTTCTGAAAGTCTATATATACCCGAATTGCCGCTGAGGCTTAACAAGCTAGCTCAATCTACGCGGCTGAGGGCTTAATTTAACTCAACTGAATAGTCACCAAATGGGCGGCGAAAAGCAAAATGATAGGGGGTGACTACAAAGTCATCCCATGTTGTTTTAAACACATCATGCGGTTCCGGTATGCTTGCCAGGCCAGAGAAAGGTGATGCTATGACAAAAAGTACGAGGCCTGTCGCGCTGCCAAGAACAGCCACCGGTCGAATGATGAGTTCCGATAATATGTCTTTGCTGATAGATGATGCGCTATCACCTGCTTCTGTCGCAGTATATTCAGGCTGTACCGTGCTACTACTGTCAACTTCCTCTACAGGATGATGATGGTGGCTAGCGTCTGGTTCCTCTTCAGCAAAAGCTGTTTGCTGTGAAAGGCAAAGGCAGGCGGCTATAAAAAAACAGATCCTAAATTTTTGCATATTATTCTCCTGAAATTTCTGGGCATCTTTCATATGAGCATAAAAGTAGTTTACACTTCGATAATTTATATGAATCAAGAATATCAACGTAGCCCGTATGGAGCTTGCGGAATACGGGACATTCGAGGCGCTGGTTTTCCCGTATTACGCAAGCTCCATACGGGCTACGCTTGTTAAATAAATTAAAGGTAACGCTACCCTTTAGTGAACCAAAAGAGGTAGAATCGATTGAAAGTTAAAATAATTCAATGACCGCTGTGGGTCGAAAGCGACCCTTGTTATGACAAGAATTTTAGCTTCAGAAAACAGATATTCTCAAGGCCGGTTATCGGCCATTAGCAGTTATTCAAGTGACTGTAAGATCTGATTGTGTTTAAACTTTAAAAATGTCAAATTGAATATGACAGAATAATTGAATCACATTACTGATCAGGCCCTTTATCAAAAACATAATTTTACCTTTTGCGTTTGACATTTTGCCTTGGTACGTTCTAAGTTGGTTTATTCACAAGTCAGGAATTTAGCCTAACTCTTCATAAAAATGCCATGGAATCCAAAGGGTACTATCTGGCCCACGTATACCCTCGCCAATTCAGATAAATCATTTGCATTTAATACCAATAAAAACGAATCACGTTTTTCAGTATCCAATACGACTGTTAGAATAACGCCATCATCTTCAGTGATGCTATCAGGATTGGGTACGAATATTCCCTCTTGTGGGTACATATTAGCTTGATACCATTCCTTTGTAGTCAAGTCATTCATATCAACCTTAATCAAAGCATTTTCGATATTTTCGCTATTACCATGGTAACTTAAGCCATATGCGTATTGATAATTGTACGAATTGTAATATTTATAATTTATTGTCGGCATTTCAAAATAAATGCCCGTATCTGTCGTATCTACTTCTTTGCCATCGGTTGTTAATATGGTTCGTTTTAACCTGGATCTGGTTTGCATAGAACCAAGATCTTCTGCTTTAATTTTGTTTAGGTAGAAATGATTTATCCGTTGTGCATTATCGGCTGCACAGTAGTCGATGATAATCTGATTGTCTTCCTGATAACAATTTACAAAGTGAAAGATAAAGCATGTATCGATAGCTACCTCTGTAATAAGAGAACCATCCAGGCGTGATAACAC
>WTCN01000058.1 GCA_013138555.1 Methyloprofundus sp.
GTGCTCTTCCGATCTTGTACAGGGAAAATTGGGAAGCGCTCAATATGATTTAGAGCAAACGGTTGTTCGAGCCGCAAGTGATGGACGTGTTTTACAGCTATTTATCCATCCAGGGCTGTATGTTATCGCCTCTCCATTAAGACCTGCTATGGTGTTCATCAACGCTGACTCGTATCATTATATTGCTTGGTTCAGACAAAATAGTTTACTGAGACTGGAAGCGGGCAATGAAGCTCAAATGGCTTTTGATGCCGTGCCTGGAGTGGTTTTTTCAGCGGAAGTGATTCATTACCTGCCTGCTTTAGCTGAGGGTGAACTACAAGCGACAGGCTCCTTATATACGATGAATCCCTCTAAAAATGCTCAGGCTGGCAGAGTGCCAGTTATGATTAAAATTACCGACGCAAGGTTTGCAGATTATGCAGACACCTTGCTAGGCGGAGCCTATGCACAAACCGCCGTGTATTCAAAACATGTGGAGTGGACAGCATTGATTAGAAGAATGCTGTTAAGCATGTCATCTTGGATGAATTATTTATTTCCCTTTCGTTAAAAATAGGAGCGCATTTTTGGGCTACACATTTAACACGATACCCTACAACGGCTTATCCCGTCTTAAGTTGGTAGCCCATTTTTGTAGCCCAAAAGTGACAGTAAACTATAGTTTACTAATAGTCACCCTTAATTTCTGTCTGATGCTTTTATTGTCCAATATAATGACCAAGCCACTACCATTAACTCGTTGTACTTTCCTGTACCTCAATATATATTAGTTACCTAGAAATATTCTAATATACTTAACGTAAAGATCGCTTATTTTACAATTGATTACTCATTTTTCATAAGGAAGAGATTATGCAGCAAAGTAAAAAGCAGACAATGACTGAAGATGATCGTACTGGAGAAAGTGTACCCTCTCTGATTCGTGCCATCGCAGATAATATGTTTTATGTGCAGGGGAAATTCCTAGGCACTGAGACTAAAAATGATGCTTATCTAGCGGTTGCCTATACAGTGCGAGACCGTTTACTGCGGCGCTGGATTGATACGACTGAAGAATATATTAAACAAGATGCTAGGCTGGTTTGCTATCTTTCTGCTGAATTTCTATTGGGGCCGCACTTACATAATAACCTAATCAACCTTGATTTAGTGGAGCCAATGCGAAAAGCGGTCGCCTCGTATGGTCTCACACTGGAAGACATTATTGAACAAGAGGGAGAGCCTGGCTTAGGTAATGGCGGTCTTGGTCGTCTTGCCGCCTGTTATATTGATTCGCTTGCCAGTTTACAGATTCCAGCGATAGCTTATGGTATACGCTATGAATATGGTATTTTTGGACAAGAAATTAAAAATGGCTGGCAAGTAGAAACCACTGATAAATGGCTACGCTTGGGCAATCCATGGGAATTGCACCGCCCAGAACGTACCTATGAAGTCAAATATGGCGGGCATACTGAGTCATGGGAAGATATAGAAGGTCGTTTTCATGTCCGCTGGATACCCAATCGTGTGGTGACAGGCGTTGCCTACGATACGCCTATACTCGGCTATAAAGTAAATAATACCAATATATTACGGCTTTGGTCGGCACAGGCATCTGAGTCTTTTGACTTTCAGGACTTTAATGCGGGTGACTATATAGGGGCAGTGCAAGAAAAAATGGACTCTGAGAATATTACCAAAGTTCTCTACCCTAACGATGAGCACGAGCAAGGTAAACGCCTACGCTTACAACAGCAATACTTTTTTGTTTCCTGTTCGCTGCAAGATATGATTTATATTCAGCTAGAATTGGCTAACGATACGCTAGATAATTTTCATAAACGTTTTGCGAGTCAATTGAATGATACCCACCCTTCTATTGCCATTGCTGAATTAATGCGCTTATTGGTAGATGAGCATGCTATGGCTTGGGATCAAGCTTGGGATATTAGCCGTCAGACCTTTGCTTATACCAATCACACCTTATTACCAGAAGCACTAGAAACTTGGTCTTTGCCTTTATTCCAGAGTGTATTGCCTAGACACTTGGAAATTATTTATGAAATTAATCAACATTTCCTAGAACAAGTTCGGGCGCGTTATCCTGATGATAATGCACGTTTAGCCAGAATGTCTTTAATTGATGAAGCAGGTGAAAAATCGGTGCGTATGGCAAATTTAGCGTGTGTCGGTAGCCATGCAATAAATGGAGTGGCTGAATTACACACAGAGTTGCTAACAGCAACCGTACTGCATGATTTTTATGACTTTTCGCCTGAGAAATTTAGCAATAAAACCAATGGTGTCACCCCTAGACGCTGGATGGTACTGAGTAACCCACGATTGTCGGCTTTAATCACTGAAAAAATTGGTGCAAGCTGGATTAGCGATTTGAAGCAACTTAAACAGTTGGAAGCTTTTGTAGATGATGCCCGCTTTATTGCTGATTGGCAGCAGGTCAAACTAAAAAATAAGCAGGAACAAGCGGCTTATGCTTTTAAACAAACGGGTGTTGAATTAAATCCTGAGTCATTATTTGATGTGCAAGTGAAAAGACTGCATGAATATAAGCGACAATTGCTGAATGTCCTGCATATTATCACCCTGTATAACCGCATCAAACAAGAGCCTGAGCTTGATAGGGTTGCGCGTACTTTTGTGTTTGGCGGTAAAGCAGCCCCTAGTTATTTTATGGCTAAGCTTATTATTAAGTTGATTAATTCAGTCGCTGAGGTGGTCAATAATGATGCGGACGTTAATGGGCGGTTAAAAGTCGTGTTTATCCCTAACTTTAATGTAAAACTGGGGCATAGGGTTTATCCTATGGCTGATTTGTCTGAACAGATTTCCACCGCAGGCTTAGAAGCTTCGGGCACGGGAAATATGAAATTCTCCATGAATGGCGCACTCACGATTGGTACGCTGGATGGGGCTAATATAGAAATCCGCGAGGAAGTCGGTGCAGAGAATTTCTTTTTATTTGGTTTAACGGCTCAGGAAGTGGCTGATGCTAAAGCGCAAGCTTATAAGCCCAGAGATATTTACGATAATAACGAGACGTTAAAGTTAGTGCTAGATCAAATCCGCGAGGGGCATTTTTCTAATGGAGAGGCTAATTTGTTTATGCCATTGGTCGATGAGTTATTAAATCAGGATCAATATATGCTGCTGGCAGATTATCAATCGTATATTGAAGCTCAGGATAGAGTGAGTGACACTTGGCGAGATCAGGATTTATGGACGCGCATGTCTATTTTGAATGTTGCACGGATAGGGAAATTTTCCTCAGATCGGGCGATACAGGAATATTGTCAGGATATTTGGAAAGTAGTTCCCGTGCAGGTGTAAAGTTTGCAAGTTAAAAGTAACCATTCTGAGGTACTGCCGTTCATTGTATAGGATGTGCTGACGTAGGAAGCGCATCAGTATCCAAAAGATGCGTTTCATGCCTCAGCGCATCCTATATATTTTTCACAGCCTCTTGGCGTCACTGCCATTAAGTTAAGCATTAAAGTAATATTAAACAAAAGCTTACCTTGTAGGCTGGGTTAGATTTGCAAGCGTAGCGCGGCAAACGTAACCCAGCATTTTACTCACATCCAAAAATGCTGGGTTACGCTTTTATTGCTACGCAAAAAAAAG
>WTCN01000128.1 GCA_013138555.1 Methyloprofundus sp.
CTTACATAAGGGAGGCGCAGAAATGGATCAGAAGACTGGACCAACAAAATGGAGTGATTGGTGAAGGTGGGGTTATAGTCTATAAAGTGCAGTATGTTGATGCGACAGAGTTAGCGGCAACATTAACCTCGGTAATCAGCGGTATTGTACCGACTAAAAGTAAATCATTATCCATCGCGCCAGGGCAAAAAATAGCAAGCATTACTAATAAAACCCAGAAATCTAAAAAAGTAGCAAAAGTCACCACCAGCCGTAGTCAGGGCAATACCTCTTTAGAAGGAGTGACCATTATTGCGGATGAACCTAATAATGCACTGATTGTGATGGCTGAGCCTCAGCAATACCGAATGTTGAGTAAAATTATTAAACATCTGGATGTGATGCCTTTGCAGGTACTGATTGATGCGACTATTGTCGCTGTAAAGCTGGATGATGATTTGTCCTATGGTGTACAGTGGAAATTTAGCCATAGCGGTCCTAATGGCAGTGGAGGAGGGGGGCTAGGGAACCCTACAGCAGGAGGGCTACTTGCTTCCGCAGTATCGGGTGGTTTTACCTATGGGCTGTTACGTAGTGAGGGGGATGTTCGTTTAATGTTTACTGCTTTGGCTAAAGATGAAAGAATTAATGTGCTTTCATCTCCCTCGTTGATGGTATTAAATAATCAAGAGGCCACGATTAAAGTAGGGGATTCAGTGCCTATTAGAACAGCTGAATCAACCAACACCAGCGGATCACTGGACCCAATCCAGACTAGTTCTATTGAAATGCTTGATACCGGGGTTATTTTAAAAGTAAAGCCGAGAGTAAATGCCAGTGGCATGGTTATTTTAGAAATAGATCAGAGCGTTGATACGGCTTCAAAAACAACCAGCGATACAGGAACATCTAATATTGATTCGCCGACTATATTAAAGCGCCAGATACAAACAACAGTGACGGTCGTCGATGGTGAAAGTATCGTGCTAGGCGGCTTGATCAATGAGCAGCATACTTTTGATAATACGGGAATTCCTTTTTTAAAAGACATCCCTTACCTGGGCTGGTTATTTGGTGTGCAGGGTAAAAAGGTCATAAAAGATGAATTGATTGTTGTCATTACGCCCCGTGTTGTTGCTAATAAATTTGATGCACGTAAAATCACTGAGGAGTTTAAGCGTAAACTTAGCGGTATTTATTATGATGAAGATGAGTTTACACTTGGTTCAGATCAAATAATTAGAGGGTATGATGGCGTAAAAATACAGACTGAAGAGCAGCGTGAAGCATCTATGGTGAATGAGAAATAGAGTGTTGGAAAATACTTAAATCATTATTTACCTCATTGATAATGAGGCGTTACGGTTGATTGAATTTTGAATTGTTGGGTTACTAAAAAGATGGCAGCCCAACTTACTATATTTATCTCATTTTAAGTTCGTAGCAAGATATAGCACTCAACGGCTAACCTTAAAAAACGACGCATACAACACAGGAACAACGCCTAAAGTTAATACCGTCCCTACGCCTAAACCAAAAGCCAACACAGTCGCCATACCAAAAAACATCGATTCACTATTCATCATTAAGGGGAGTAATCCCATAATGGTGGTGACTGTAGTCATGGAAATCGGCCTTAAGCGGGTTAGGCAAGAATTAATAATGGCTTGATAATCACCTATCCCCGCTGCTCGTTCAATATCAATACGGTCAATTAATACAATGCCATTATTGATAATAATTCCGGCAAGACTGTAGATGCCCAAGGTCACCATAAAGCCAAAAGGTGCATTCATGATCAATAAGCCTGCGACGGTTCCAATCAGTGATAATGGGATAGTGAGTACGATAATCAATGCCCGGCGATAGGAGTTAAACTGTATCACTAACAAAACCAATACCAGACCAATCACCATAGGCATACTTGCCCCGAGAGCTTGTTCCGCTTCGGCAGATTCTTTGATAACACCATCATACTCAATACTATGATTAACCGGTAAATCGACTTTTAGTGCCTGTATTCTGTCATCAATAATGAGCTGTAAATCTTGCGCTGTCATTTGTGTATTGCTGGCTTCAACAGTGATGGTACTGAACATATCCTCACGTTGAATTTTTGCATATTGATTGACAGGAATAAAATCAGCCACTTGAAACAAGGGAATGGCTGTACTGGAAGTATTGGCAAACACTGAAACGGTGCGTAATCGATCTAAATTAAAACGTTCATATTCTTTGGCACGCAAGACCACAGGAATAATATCATCGTCTTCTCTGTATTTAGTCACCACCTCACCGCTAAAAAAACCTTGTAGTGCAATCGCAATATCCTCAGAAGTTACGCCAGCACGCCTAGCCCGGTGCTGGTCAACTTTAACCTGTAACTTAATAATACGATTTTCCCAATCAGTACGGATATTTTTGGTATAGGGCACTTGATGCAAAACATCCATAACCTCTTTTGCTTTAGCATACAGGGTTGCTTTGTCCGGGCCTTTCACCTGTATGCTAATGGTACTTGAATCGGATGGCCCGGCATACATGCGCTTAACACGGCCCGACACATTGGGGAAGTTATCAATCAGGCCGTTATGCAGTTTATTAACCATTGCATTCAGGTTTGTGTCATCTTGCACATTGAGCACCACAAAACCTTTATTATCGGCAGGATCTTCTGGATTGAGTGTTAAGACGAAACGCGGGCCGTTAAAACCTGAATACCCGGAAAAATTGCTGATTTCAGGAAAACGCTGTTTATTATCCAGCCAGTCAAAGACTTCTAGCATTTGACGATTGCTTGCCCGCGCTGACGTACCATTAGGCAAATCAATGTACATTATTATCTGGGTACGATCTGAATCGGGGAAAAATTGCTGGGTGACAAAACGGAAACCATTGATGGCAATGGCTAATAGAATCAGCATAAGTACCATAAACACCGTTTTATGGCCTAAGACCCAATGCAAAAATCTTTCGTATTGAGCAGAGAAGTTATGCTGTTCCTTGGGGTTAAATTCATCTGCTCGCTGCTTTTTATCAACGCGAATAAAGAAATAACAAAGTATCGGTGTTACACATAATGCCAATACCCAGCTGGTCATCAAGGTAATCAATATCACCAATGAAATTGAGCGTGTATACTCTCCGGCCACATGAACGGCCAGCATCAGCGGTAAGAAAAATAAAATAGTGGTCACTGAGGAGCTTAATAATGGCATGGCCAGCTCTTTTCCTCCCTGGCACATGGCAGAAAAGCGCTCTTCTCCTTCTTCGATTCTACGTTTAAAGTCCTCGGCAATCACAATCCCGTTATCGACCAATAAGCCGAGAGCGATAATAAGCGTTGCCAGGCTCATTTTTTCCAGAGCCATGCCGCTGAACTGCATAATAGCCAGCGTGGTCAGCATCACAAAGGGCACGATTGAACCGACGATAAGCCCAGTGCGCAACCCAAGAAACACAATGACGACGACCAAAACAATGGCCAGAGTTTGTAAAACATTAATGGAGACCCCACGTAAAGCTCGCTGAACCTGGTCTGCCTGATAAGTGGCAAAATCAAGCTGATAGCCAATAGGCAGCGTACTTTCTATTTGTGCCACCATCGTTTTAACCCTTGGCGCATACTCAAGCAGGTTATAACCGGGCAACATGGCAATCGCAAGCATAATGGCAGGTTTGCCATTAAAGTAAGCGGGCTGATGAGGCGGGTCAATATAACCCCTACGCAGGCTAACAATATCTTTTAAGGCAATGGTATCGCCTGTATCAGGTATGCTTATATGGAAATCCCCCATTTCATCAAGAGAAGTAAAGTTTCCTGTTGGCTCTACCACAATAAAGCGCGCGCCCGTATCAACCTGACCACCAGGGCTGATAATATTCTGATTTTGCAATTCATCAATCATGGTCTGTGGGGAGATGCCTAGCTGTGATAACTTGGAACTCGCGACTTCAAGATAAATACGTTCCGCCTGTGCGCCCAGTATTTCAACTTTTTTAGTGCCTGCGACGCTATAAATATTATCTTGAATATGCTTGGCAATATCATACATTTGTCCCATATTAAAACCATCGGCAGTCAATGCCAAAGTCACCACGGAAACATCACCAAACGCATCATTCACAAAGGGCTTGCCAGTGCCATCAGGCAGATTAGCCTCGGCTTGCGCAACCTTGTTACGTAAATCCTGCCAGATATTATCCAGATTAAAATAACGATCATATATTTCAACATGAATCACTGACTGCCCGGTCGTTGATGTCGAAGTTAATTCCTTCACTTCTGGTATCTTGCGGATTTCTTTTTCCAATGCCCGGGTAATTAGCTGTTCAACACGCTCAGGTGCCATTCCCGGGTAGGATGTGGTGACAATGGCTTGGCGAATGGTTATCGTTGGGTCTTCTTGAGCGGGTAGAGTCAAGTAGGCAAAAACACCATTGATCAGCAATAGAGCCAGTATCATAAAGATGGATTTGCGGTAATTAAACGCTATTTTAGTTAGATTCATAGAGGGGGCTTTCACAAAATAATGGCTATCAGTTAAGTCAGCATATCTAGGTAGGATGGGCAAAGGAGCTTCATCCCGTGCCCATCTTTGCTAGGATTGATGGGCACGTCGTACCTCCTTTGCCCATCCTACATTTTCCTTAAGCTGGCAGCCGAAATAATTAATTAAAACGTTGCACTGTTTTATCTAGCAAACGTACTGTTTGACCATCCCGCAAGAAAGTAACTCCAGCCGTGGCAATAATCTCGCCTGCTTTAAGTCCTGAGGAAACCAATACTTCATTATTGATAATGTTTTCGGTTTGTATATTGCGCTTATGTAAAACGTGTTTATCTGCATCATACACAAACACATAAGATTTTTGACCGGCATCTGCGGCTAAAGCAGAGATGGGAACCCGGAAGATCTTGCCTGTATACCCTGTCAGTCCAATCCCCTGAAAAGTAAAATTAACTTCGGCCGTCATACCTGCGCGTAAGCCGGTTAATGAGGAATTAATCAAAATAGTCACCGGAAAAGCATTCGCCATTTCTGCGCGTGATCCTATTTCGGTAATAGTGCCTGTGCTCAATAACTCAGGAAATACAGGATATTGAATACTGATTTCACTATTTTTTGATAAATTCCTGATTAGGGTTTCTGGCACCATCACCTGAATTTCAAGACCATCATTGCCTTCTATTTCAAAAACAACCCGACCAGCAGCCAGCTGCATTGAAGGCTCAATCATGCGTTTGGTGATTTTGCCATTATAGGGTGCAGTCAACAGCGTATCGTGTAAATCCTTACTGGCAATATCCAGCTGAACCTTGGCTAGATTAACAGTGCTTGTTGCCGATTCATAAGCAGCTTTAGCACTGTCGTAAGCCGATTGAGAGGCGAGGCCTTTCTTGGATAACTTGGCATAACGCTGGAACTCATTTTTTGTTTCAGATAATACCGCATATGCTTTTTGTAAATTGGCTTTTGCTGATTGCCTACTTAAATTAAAGCTGCGTCGATCTAATTGAGCCAAGGGATCACCTTGCTTTACCTCATCACCCAGATTTACTTTAACCCATGCCACCTTTCCGCCGACTTCAAAACTTAGATTAGTCGCCTCAACAGGATAAAGCGTACCTGATAAACGCCTGACCTGATCAAAAGAGGATTGTTGTACTTTTGTCCATTCGATAGGGCGAGTCGCTTCCTTGAATGTTTCAACGGATTCACTACAGCCGCTCAGTAGCCCGCTTATAGAAAAGATGATGAAAAATAGACGCATATTAAATCTCCAGTAAATGCTCTTATGTTATTCCCAGTATATTCATAAGTAGCCGTTCATTGTATTTGAACACGCAGGCTCGTTCCAATGCTCCGCGTTGGAATGCATACAGGAACGCTCTGCGTTCCGCGACGCAGAGTGTCGGCCCATGCATTCCCACGCGGAGCGCGGGAACGAGAACCTTTAGGGTGTCCCGCCTTAAGTCGGTAGCCAAAATATTAAATCTTTTATGCTTACTTACTCTAAGCTGAGAAACCTTATCATTCCTGTATGCTTATCGCAGGGAACCTGCTATATATACTTTGCGCGGTCACGACTGCGGATTTAGAGTAATTACTTATAAAGAAACTAGCCTACCAGATATTCTCAGTCCATCTCGAATATTTAAGCCCATAAGCATTACATTAACGGCTAAAGGAAAAGAAGTTTACACATACAGCAGCGTAGTACACCTGTGTGGATGTGGTGCTTATGGATAGCATGGTAATCATTGATGGTTATTTTTGCAATGATTTTATTTTTTTATTTTTCACATGTAAGTATTTGTTATAAAAATAAAATATATCATATATATTTTTAAAGTATTGTGATATATTTTTTTAACTTATTGCGATTATACTTAAGGAATTAGAAATGGGCCGTGCAAAAATACCTGAAAACCAGAAATTAGCCAAAGCTTTACAAGCATTGCATCAGATTAATGGTTCAGAACAGGGGGTCATCAGAGGAAAACAACTGAAACAGGCAGATCGTGAAATTTTACGAGAAACTGGATTTTTGCAGGAATTTCTCAAGGGCTGGTATTTTTTATCTAGCCCAACAACAGAATCTGGTGACAGCACATCATTTTTTGTTAATTATTATGAGTTTTTGTCTCTCTATTTGACTGATCGATTTGATAAAAATTATTGTTTGTCCGCCGAACATTCCTTACTATTACAAGCTCAATCCAATGTGGTGCCACAACAAATTAATGTGATTGTTCATAATAACGTAAATCAAAAAATTGATTTGTATGAAAACTATTCGTTATTTGTCTATTCAACTAAAAATTTTATTCCACAATACCTAAAGGACAGCATTAATGGTGTTCAGTGTTATTCAGCGGCAGCGGCATTGGTATCATTAGCCCCCAAATATTACGAAACACATGGCAATGACATTCAAATTGTTATGAATAAGATTGATAATCCAGTATTGATAGCACAGTTAATTGAGCATAATACGCAAGGTGTCTCTCGTCTTGTAGGAGCCTATCGTCAAGTGGGACGCAACGATTTTGCCGATGCTATTTTAAAGCAATTAACAAACTTGGCTTATAGTATTTCTGAAATAGAAAACCCATTTGATAAGAAAATTATTGTTCATTTGAATAGCAAAAAAAATGCTTTGTATAGTCGTGTAAACCTTTTATGGGATAATTTTAGAGATGATATTATTGCGTTAAAACCTGACGTGCCAGCATTATCACTCTCCGAACCTGATTACCTGGCCTCGATTGAATCCATAAAGATAAGTGATGCTTATCACAGCTTATCAATTGAACGTTACAAAGTTACACCTGAACTCATTCAAAAAATTGCTGATGGCAGTTGGAACCCTTTATCAGAAGAAGATAAAAAGCACCGCGATGCGATGGCTGCCAAAGGTTATTTGGAAGCATTTAATTTAGTTAAGCAATGCGTTAACCAAGCTTATTTAGGACAAAAGAAAGCGTCTGAATTATTTATTGAAGGCCACCAACGTTGGTTTTATCATCTTTTTATGCCCTCTGTTGAAGCTGGGTTATTAAGCAGGCACGACTTAATAGGATACCGGAGACAGTTAGTTTTTTTATCGGGATCAAGGCATATCCCGCCTCATTTTGATCATATTCTGGATGGGCTGGATGCATTAAAGGAATGCTTGATTAACGAGACAGATATGTTTGTTAGTGCCGTTATGGGGCACTTATTAGTGGGTTATATCCATCCTTTTATGGATGGCAATGGAAGAACAGCACGGTTTACCATGAATGTCATGTTAGCTGAAGGGCATTATCCCTGGACTATTATTCCTGTCGATATGCGTGATAAATACATGCTAACACTAGAAAAAGCGAGTGTTGATAAAGATATTAAGCCATTCGCTCAATTCATTTCTGAAAGGGTAAAGTCATCGTATGAGAATTAGGGAGTTGGCGAGAATCCTCTGCTCAGCCTACCGCGCTTTGGATAAAAATAAGTATTGATTTAGAAGGTGAGAAAATATGACTTTCAAAGTAGATGGGTTTTAAGTCGGTTAATGAATGGTAGGGTTGTCCAAAAGACGACAACAGCCCTACAATATTTGTCCCGTGTTAAGTTGGTAGTCTTAAAGAGTGCAAAAAATATCCCCACTATTTTCCTTAACCATTCCTCCCGCTTCAAAACCTTCACTCAGCCCAAACCAATGCTCACAGCGATTACCTGTTTAATTTATCTATACTAATAGCTAACTGGCTCCCCAAAGATAATATAGAGCTTTGCTGCGCATCATCAAGCAGTAAACCCTTGTCATTAAAGGCTTTAAAGGTCTTAGGGATAGCTCGCTGATCAGGTAAAACGATGACCCCCATATTTGCTAACAGCATTCTTAGGAAAACAAGCCCACGCAGTCCTCCCAAAGGACCAGGGGAGGTTGCCATGATTGCAGCAATTTTGCCATGGTAGGCAGCCAGAGGGGGCTCATCATCAGATTCAGCACGAGATACCCAGTCAAGCGTATTTTTTAGTAATGGCGTAAAAGCACTATTGTATTCAGGTGAAGCAATAAGAAATCCATCATGCTCAATCATCAGTTGTTTTAATTGCCGGGCACTTTCAGGCATGCCTTGTTCCTGTTCTAAATCCTGATTAAAAATTGGCATCGGAAAATCGGCTAAATTGATAATAGTCAGACTCGCACCTTGCTGACTAGCCCCCGATGCTGCAATTTTTACTAATTTTTGATTAAAAGATTCTTTTCTACT
>WTCN01000027.1 GCA_013138555.1 Methyloprofundus sp.
CCCCACATGCATGGGGAACACTGTACCCGTAATTAATGTGCTGGCCTCTTCCACGGTTCATCCCCACATGCATGGGGAACACGGGAGCTTATACAGGAGAAATTTCAGGCTCTATGGTTCATCCCCACATGCATGGGGAACACACTTATCATAACACATTGTTACTATTGAAAAATATACGCCTCTCAATTTCTACCAGCTATAATTGTATATTTTCAGTCCAAATTATTAAAGAGCTGTATCACCTTTTTTATCCTCAATAGGATAAAAAGAGACTAATTTTAAGCCATCAAGTTCTACAGGTAGACGCCGATTTTCACCTAGTGTCAAAAAATCAAACCCGGACTCAGTATTGGTGCTCCAAGTCATAATCGCATTCCCTTCTTCGATTCCAGCTTCAATATGCTGCCAAATCATTTCTCGGACTTTGGTGGATAAATCACCAACATAAACACCTGCGCGAATTTCAATTAACCAAACAGCGAGCCGACCACGTAATCGTGGCGGTACATTTTCAACTACGATGACCAACATTGCCGATATTCTCAGGATTAGGAATGGCAGGGGCAATATTTTCTTCAGCAGGTTTTGGAATGTCCACTTCACCTGCCGCCAGTACCTCTTCAATGGTGGGAATAATTTTTTTAAGAATTTTTGTTTGCCTAAAAATATCACGACACATCAAACGGACTTCACGCTCAGGATTATGATAATTTTTTGCAGCCACCTTGAAAGCATGCGGGATAATATCGTCAAACTTGAATAAATCAGCAATATCATAGACAAAGGATAAGGGTTTTCCTGTATGAATAAAGCCAATAGCAGGTGCATAACCTGCTGCTAAAATAGCCGCTTCACAAATACCGTATAAACAGGCCGTTGCCGAACTGATGCAACGATTAGGCATATCAGCACTCCCCCAGTCCTGCCGATCATAATTTCGACCATTCCATGTCACCCCTGCCTGTTTAGCCAATAGTTGGTAGGTCTTTTTTACCCTCGCTCCTTCAATACCCCGCAATTGTTCGACACTACGCCGCTCGGGTGGTTTTTCACCAAACCGAATTGCATACATTTTTCGAACCACTTTTAAACGAGCACTATCATCTAATGCCAATTTTGCCTGATACAATAAGCGGTCAGAACGTGCACCACCCGGCTGTCCCGACGCATAGAGTCGTACCCCTGCCTCACCCACCCATACCAATAAAGTTCCTGCTCTGGCCGCAAGTGCGGCAGCATGATGAGAAACACGCGTACCAGGTTCCAGCATAATACAGGCTATACTTCCAACGGGGATATGCGTACGGATCCCCGTTTCATCTATGACAACAAATGCGCCATCTTTAACATCAACTTGGCCTTTTTGAATAAAGACCATTGAAACGCGTTCTTTCATAGCAATCGGCTTGAGTGGCGGTAACATTAGCAATCCTACAATAATAGTTATTAAAGGTGAACGGGGTAGCAGATAGATTCAGCACAAATTTTTCAATCCTGTCTGTCATGCCTTTACCTTATTGACAGCCAGCAATACCTTTTCTCCCTTGGACAGTGCTTTAAACAAAGGTAAATCATTTTGGTATTTACGCATTAATGCACGGTAAATCGTTATCGCTTCAATCTTTAGTTGCTCTAGGGCTTCTTTTCTTAAGGCTCTCGCTTCTTTGCGGTCAACATCTAATAATAATTGTTGTACAATATTTTGGGCATTGGATATGTATTGATTCATTGCTGTAATTTTTATACCCGATACAAATTTTTTATCGTAGCCTGCGCCAAACATTTTATTGAATGCCTGTGATAAGCGATCCTTTACATATAGCCCTGCATCAATGACCTTGGTAACACGCTCTAGTTTGTCATTATCCCAGTGCTCAGGCATGGAATATAGATCATATATCCGGCCTGTAATAGAACCCTGATCAGCAATATTTCCACCAATTAATAAGTTTCCACCGCCTGTTGCCAACTTTCTATATTGATGAACAACAAAAGCTGGAGTTGATAAGCTTTTCTCAGTTTCTTGAGCCAGTACATAGGAAGAAAAGCTTTGCCAGCTTTGCCAATTTTGATCTCGTGCACAAACGGGAAAAATACCTTCCTCTTTAGTTGTTATGGGGGTAAAAGGATGAGGCCACCAGTTTGCGTTGCCATCACGACCTTTTTTAGTCGAACCATAACTACCTTTGTATTTTAGGCGAGTAAATTCTTGAACAGATTGAGATGATTCGTGTCCGCAAACATCACAAACACAGGGGGCATCAATCACTGAAAAGTCAATATGATAGGCTAGAGCAAATAAACCACGCTCTAAACCAATATGGTGAGCATAATATATCTCTCCTTGCATTGGGTCTTGCCACATTAATTTATTATTAGGTGATTCTATTTCCCTTAGCGAGTCAAAATAATCGACTGCTACAGTATTTGCTAAGATGGTGGTTTTTATGTCTTTACTAGCAATCAGTGTTGATATTGCCCCGCCACCACGAATTCCCGTTGCGCCTGTTGGGCCAAAGCATTCACCTTTTATATTCATGTGCAAGTTATAGTTAAGTACATGAGTACAGTCAGGGCACGCATGGTCTGCATTTGATATTTCTGAAAACAAGCCTAATGCATTGGGCGATGTACCACACTCAACACCAGAAATCATTTTAGTAATCGGGGCATCAGCACCCTTCCCACCTTCAGGCAAAGGTGAGCGCATAAAACACGCCTCATCAAACCATTGCAAATCTACTTTGTCCAATGCTTGATCATATTGCGCTACCGTTAACCCCTGCTTTAAATATCCCTTTAACTCTTCTAAACTGGGCTTTAAAACCACTGTAGACAGTGAAGCCAATAGCTGCAACATCGCTAACTGAATTTCGTCAAACGCGTATTGCAACTGGTAATCAGTTTCTGAGGTTAATATCTCTTTTAAAGAAATTTTACCCACCGTTGTTGAAATAAAATCATCGGTTAATAAATTCATGGTTCAACTCCACCGCTTGCGCAAACATAAACCATGCGCATTGCACTTTTTCTAGGTATGTTAGTGGTTAAATCTCGCACTTGTACTGTAGCAATTTGATTTTCACCTGATACATCACTAAAAATCTGCCCATTACAGCCGAATTCTTTAAGTGCATTAGCAGGGTTATCATTATCAACGACACTATCAAATAGCGGACGTATGAGTGGACAGGATTTTCTGCCTTGAAATAATGTAAAGACGGGGGATTTTACTTTAGCTGTTAATCGCTCAATAGTTTCAATATTTGCTGTGATTGCAAAGGAGTGCTCACTATCACACCAATATTCACGATAGGTGGGCTTTGTTCCTTTTTGAATTTTCCCCATCGGGCTACGAAAATTCTGTATGGTATGATAATCCACAATCTTTTGTCCGACCTTGTTAACTTGTACCGCAATTTTTAATTGATGAGATAGGTCATAAAGTTGTCTGTGATTTTCCCGCGTTATCCCTAACGCTGCACCTAACAAGCCAATAATTGCCGAACGAGTCGGAAAGTGATTAATCTTTCTATGCACATCAAAAGTTTGCAAGCCGTAAGCGGACATACCTTCGGTTTTTAGAATTAAGGTTTTCATGCCTTTTCCTTTAATCTATAAAAACAAGTTCACTAAGTTTATTAACCAACTTAATTTGCTCACTGTTTGCTGAGTCAGTCATATCAAAGGCAAGTGCTTTTGAATTTAATTCATAGCCCGATACTAATTTTTCGTAATGAGTGACCAAGCTTTTAATAGACACTTCCATCACATCACTTTTATTTTTAATAGCACTCCTAAAGGCATTAGCCAAGGATAGGGGCTGGTCAGACTGAGTAACCAACACAAAATCAGCATGATTATGCGCTGCAAAGGTTTTTTGTTTAGCTGAGGGGGATACCTGGGCAAAACAACGGACAATAGTATTAATAGTATCGCTTAATTCTGCCTTCGATTTTTGGGTATTTTGTGCCAATAAATCTAGGTTAATCGAGGCATAACGATAAAAGACCCCAGAACTAAACTCAGTGGTTCCAATATGTCCTGATCCTTGTTCGGCCAAGTCATCACAGGCGGTAAACCAGTCTACTTCTATATCTGCTGTATGCGTGGTTAAACTATGTGCGACGCTCATTGCGGCTTCTACATTGCGAATAGGACAACTTGCATCCATTCGACCTGATAAAGCAACATCCAAAGTTGGAATATGAGGAATATTTTTTAACGCTTTAAGCTCTGTTCCAGCCTCGATCATATGAATGGCTTCTCTAATTGCACCAATGGAATAAGGCTGTACAGCATCGAATATGCGTTTGGTCTCACCTGTTTCTTTATTTTTATCTTTCTTAACTTTTGAGCCTAAATGAAGCAAAACATCTTCAATTAACTTAGGCTCTGTTTCTGGAAGTTCTTTGATACAAAGCGCTAGCAATTCATCAAATTTATTAGTTCGAATAGAAACTTCTTCGACTGCATTACTGTAAATTTCACTTTGCCGTATGGCTCTTTTTAAGCATTGACTAGAAATTCTGCTCCGTGTTACTCCACCAAAAATAGCTGTTTTTTGTAAGCCAGAATCATCACGGTTCATCATTGATGAGGGGTGAGAAATCAATGTATGGATGTTAATAAATCTTGTCATGTTGATAGTTCCTTTAATCTTGCTGAGAGAGAATAAATTCTTTTAATAGATTGCGACGTGAATGATCACCCCAATATTGGGCTAACTGGCCTACACTGCTTAGATCCAGTTTTTTGCAACGTATAAGTTGTCGTTTCAAATATTCAATGCCATTTTCGCCACTACGACTGATCTGAATGACTTGCTGTTCTTTTACCCCTGCATTTAACAAGGCTTCGGCAACTGAATGTGACTGTTCCTCGTCGCTGGCTATATCTATAGTCACGAACAAAAACAATATACGACATGTTTGTGCATTATCTTTTAAGCCCGTCATTTTTAGCACTCTAAAATAAGCCGGAGAATCAGCTAGTTTTTTTAAATTACAGCGTTTTAAATCAGCTTGATCTCCTTTATTTAAACGACAATAGGCCTTATATATTTTCTGATACATGTATTTTCCTTTTAACCTGTTCTTGCCAGTGATAATAATCCTGCACCTGCATGTTTTTTTCTGCCAATCCCCATGACAACAGCTCGATAAATTTTATCGACATCTGTTATTTGTAAAATACCTTCAAATGTGACGAAACGAGATTTGAAACTTTTACGACTATCAACGAGCGTTGACTCCACCGCTGTCACAGTTACATTAGCTCCCGCCAGTTTGCGCTGTAGCCACTGGGCTTGATCTGCCTCATCTTTAATTTCGATAACATTTCTCTCCTTGCTTAAACGTTTAGTCGGGTTGGCGACTAGTTTGAATTTATAATAATCCCCCTCTGATAAATTTAAATTAAAGGACTTGCTTTGCAGGACTTCGGATTGCTCACTGCTTTTGGGTTCAGTTGATGATTGTAATAGTGCGACAATCTGATCCTTTTTATGACTTTCAATGCGAAATAAATGGTCTCGCTTACGCTCAGGCGTATCAGGAAATAAACTCCAGATAGCCTGGTGCTGATCATAACTATCAGTGGACTTTAAAGCCACCAAAGAGATATACATAGGTTTAACTCCTTAACTCAATAGTTTTCCAAATCTTGTTGTAATTGCTCATCAAAAACACCTAATTCATTGTAAAAAAGGTCTTTGCCGATCACAGCTTTAAAACAATAGTTGTCAGTATCTTTTTTGCCTTTAGCGAGTTTGTTTGATAATGACACAGTGCTTTTTTCTCTGTCTTGTTGCTCGTCATAACTTCCACCATGTAACAAATCGCCATCGCTTTTAAATAGCACAACGGCTTGTGATAATTCACCTTCACGAGTTAATAAAGCAGAACGTGGATCAACATCATTCAATGGGCGTGAATTTTGATTGCTCATCATTTTCGCTAAATAATAGCTACCATCCTGCTCATTATTGAACTTCTCCACTATCTCAGAAAGCTTAGATGGTTCATCACTGTAACTTTCGTCATGGTGAATATGATTAATAGCTTCTCTATAACAAGCAGGAAAACAAAATTGCTCATTACTCTCTAAATACTTCTGAGTTCGATATAAAACGCGGATATTTTTATAAACAAAGCCACTACCTGCATAAGCAGTCTCAAAATTTTCTTCTACCTCTTTTAAAACAGGGCATAAGGTAATAAATAGTGGCTGTTTAATGACAGCTGCTCTGGGTGCTAATCCAGTATTGATTGCCAAGCGGTCATGTCGCCATAACCGCCCCATGCGCTGCATTAAAAATTCAATAGGGGCAATTTGGCTGACTAATACATCAAAATCTAAATCTAGCGATTGCTCAATCACTTGTGTTGCAATGAGTAACCCACCTTTACGTTCAGCTGTTTTTCCATATTTATTGAGTACATAGTCTTCTAGCTTTCTTCGGTCTGCAACTGTATATCGAGCATGAAATAAATCTATCTCCATCTCTGTTTTATCAGCCAGTAAAGAATATATAAGCTGTGCATCTTTGACTGTATTGCAGATAACACCGACCATCGCCCCTGCTTCTGCCCATTCGATTAATTGCTGGCATTGTTCGGTGCTGGGTAACTGCTTAGAGCTAATCCATACTTCATTTTGTAGCTGTTTTTCTTCTGGTTTTTGATCTATTTCATAAACAGATGTTTTTCCGTTTAAGTCAACCTGGGTAATAAGTGGGTATGCATCACTTAAGGCCTCACCTTGGTAAGAGTCCAACAGTTGTCTTTTCAGGTTGATTGGCAGTGTCGCTGATAATAATATGACACTGGAATAGGCTTCATGCTGACCTCTTAAAACTTTTTCAATCAGCCCATACATATAAGCATCAAAGCTATGAATTTCATCCAGAATCAAGACTGATTTTCGTGTACCAAAGGAACGGACAAACTGGTGTTTAATACCCAAAACACCCATTAAAATTTGATCAACAGTCGCTACAGACATGGAGCCTAAAAATGCACGTTTACTCGATTGATGTAAAAAACCATCCTCATCAGGGATAAGGTATTTAGATTTACTATGCGCCAAAGTAACCGTACTATCTGGAAATAGTTTATTTGCTGCATCACCAATACGGTCAAATAAACCATTGGCCGTTGCCTGAGTGGGTAAGCCAAAAACAATGCCATCTGCCAATCCCTGTTTAATTAATTCAGAGGCATAAGCTAAAGCAAATTCAGTTTTACCAGACCCTGTATCAGATTCTACGATAGTCAGTCCTGTTGCTATTGATAATTTAGGTAATAGCCCCTGAATCCCTCTAGGAACATAATCAGGGAATAAATAACCAAACCCAGAACCTTGAATAGATGCCAGCATTCCTGTTTCTTTTAGTGCTTTTTCTGCTCTTGGTAATGCGTCTTGGAAATATGCTTTTAAATCAATATCTGCTACTTGGGTGAAATTAGTTATTGATGATCCGACCCAGTCAGACACGCTGCATAAGCCTGCCAACATACTTATATCTTCTACTTGCGGTATATCATCTAGCTTAAACCAGTCCAGGCAAAATTCTATCCATTGTTTGCGGGCTTGTTTATCTTGTTCAATTAGTTCTTCATCAGCATCGGGTAGCATAAAGCGGATAGATTCATCATAAAAACCATGATGCCCTGCAACGGCTTTCATATTTTCAGTATCAGAAAACTCTTGTTCAAAATAATAGTAGCCATAAGGGCCGTGACTATAGGGTTCATCATCTACTTCGTAATCATCACCCTGAAGCTTAACGCGTAACTTAGGGACAAAATTCTGAAAACGCGCATCAAACTTTCCTAAATCATGTAATGCGACAAAGAAAAGTACAACCGATTTAGACTGCTCTTTGCTTAGGCCAATTTGCTGAGAAATTAGATTTAAAAGGACGGATGATTGCTGTAACCAAATATCCGCCACCGCCACTACATCCAAACAATGATAAGGTAATAAATGATAGCTTTCATCCTCTTTACAAGCTTTGCCCCAATATTGGTAATACAACGGTGTTGTCATTATTTACTTCCTTTTATGTATCTCACTTCAATTATCCACACTCGTTAACTCCATACCTGAGGTAACAAGACTTTAGCATTTGCAAAAATTGAAGCTCTTTGCTATACGACTCAATATCTATCAGCCTTTGTTAGCTCTCAAGATCGGTTGACTCTAGTTTAAGTATTTATTTCTATAAAAATCAATGCTTAAATTGGTAGGCTGGGTTACATTTTTATTGCTATGCAAAAAACTGACCCAGCCTAATGATATAAGCTTTTTTCGGAAATTATCTCCATCTGCAATGAGCTTCTCTTCCTTAACGCAAATGAAAACTCTTTAGTGCAATGCCTTCCCACAACCGTTAAAAGTATTGCCGTCTAAAATAACGATAACAGTTGATGCAAAACTTTCTCCACTCATCGTATCATTGCAAGGTTTACCATTAATGACTAACGATAATGTATGCTCATTGTCTTTTGTATCATATTGCGTAGTACGGGCGGACTGATTTACCTTGGGTTCAGGCAGGGTAAATTCGAACCTTTTAGCAACTAAAGGCTGGCTAAAGGTTATTTTTTCACCTGCAATAATTTCTAGCACCCAACTTGGCTCATTTCCTAATGCGCGAAAATCTGCGCCATTTAATTTGGCATGCTCCCAAATAGCCTTGGAACGATTATTTTTACACCCTTTATGAATAGTACTGTCGATTTCCAACATCGCTTCTTTGCCTTTACTCCAAAACATCACCCGCTCTCCACTATATTTCATTCCTGAAGCCGCCGAGATATGCATTAACGCAACAGTGCGTTCCGGCAAAAATAACCATGCTTGCTGATTATCTATGCTGGCCGTAAACTGATAGCCTCCTTGACATTCATAGGCAAAGGTTTGCGACAGGTTGGTAAATTCAGCTGTTTGAGGTGCTTGACCCAACTGGAATATATTTTGGCTACATGCTGTTAATAAAGCATAGGCTGATAAACATGCAACACGATAAATATTGTTTAAATTAATCCGTTTCATAATTTACTCCTGAATGATAAATAGTTGATTTTTTCACGTATGCACATTCTCTAATCGTTGCTAGTACAGCTAATTTTTTTATCAATAAACACAGAAAATTCACTTTCAAAGTCCGTCATGAATGCTTTAGCAGTCGTCACGTTTACGATGATATTTTTTTTCTTACGTATGCTGGGTACAATATTAAGCACTTGCGTTATTTGCTGCGCATAATTTTTTCTTGCTTTAACGGCTTTGGCTTTGCTACTAAATAACCCCAATGATATACGCCATTTAAACTCCCCTTGCCTAAACAGCCATAGTTCTTCTATACCTTGCTGTTGAATAGAGCTTGCTTGCTGTTTAGCTTGCTGCAAAGAGTCAGCAGCACTAGTCAGTACCAAATAACTACTAATATATTCCTGCTCTTGGTCTATGAATTTTAGTTTAAAGTTGCTGTCGCTGTTGACTAATGTTTGCATTTCCTGTTTATATTTACTTTTCTGCAGAATATAACAGGCTGTATTCTGCACAAGGCCAGAAGTTGGCTTTTCAGCAATATCGTCTTGTTGAGCTAATGTTGTAGTTGTTAACGGGCTTGTAGGTGCGGGGGGACCAATAAAACTCGCTTGTTGCCCACTTATAGCATTTTTGACCCTTAGCTCATCAATTGACTCTGGCGGCTCATCCACAACAATCTTTTGTTTATAATTCTTATCAATCACACTCTCAAATTGCTCATGCACGGGTGGAATAAATTCTTGTGCCAAATAAGTGCTTAATGCATCAGCAATTTTTAATTCTGCGAGGCTTGAGGAAAGCAGTAAACCTTCATCATTATCAATGGATTGCACCTTTAAATCATTAACATCTAATGCAAAATCGGCTGCTAAAGTTAGTTCTTCGGTTGCGACTTCCTGCCTCTGCGTAGTCACGGCTACTTGTATTGTATTTTTTTCTTCTGGGGGCAGTTCACTAAGTAAAAAAATTTGCTCAGTATCGTGCCCCCTACTTACATACGCAGTCACTTCCTGTGGCTGATAAATCTCAGGAGCTCCTTTTCTATACTCCCAAAAAAAGAAGCTAATATTAATCAGTAAAATAAATAAACAAAACAGCTTCACTAGTCGGTAACCACGAGTCCATGCATAACCACATCCAAATCAATAATAGCATCTAGCTGCAAACTTTCTTGTAGTAACACGGCATCCCCCCCAGCTAAAATTAATTGCGCAGCACTATCATATTGAGCCAAACCCATCTCGATAAAGCCTTTTACTGCCGCAAAACAACCATTATAAATGCCCGCCTCTGTATAGTTAGCCAAGCCTAAAGGGTGTGTATCATTATTAATATTTAACGCGGAAGTCCCTTGCTGCAGCGACTGCTGCATTAATATCAAACCTGGCATAATCATGCCACCTAAATGCATGCCCTGCTCATTGACAATATCTAAGGTAATGGCAGTACCACAGCTAACAATACAAAAAGGAGCGTTATGGTAATGAAAAGCTCCGATCATTGCTAACCAGCGATCCACCCCTAGTTTATGCGGTATTGCATAAGCATTAGTAATGCCTTGCGCATTTGCTACAGAGCGCGCTTCTATTATTGGCAAGTTTGGCCATAAGCTATTGACCACCTCAATCAGCTGTTGCTTAACAAGAGTCGAGCCAACACAAGCTAAGCGCAAGCTTGCTGGTTTATCCAGTACTTGCCAAGCGTTTATTAATGCAGCTTGAATACTGCCATGCACATGCATAATGGCATGAGTTTGTGCCAATTTTCCTGCCCGAATTGTATTCCATTTTAATCTGCTATTGCCAATATCAACCAATAAAATCATGAGCGTCGAAAACTTACTTCACCTGAGGCAAAGCTTTGCACTTTACCTGCTTCAGTTTGCAACAGCAGCAAACCCTCATCATTGATACCTAGCACAGTGCCATCTATTTTATTGTCACCCATAAACAAACTCACTTGTTGCCCTTGCATGCAATCATATTGCCGCCATGCATTACAGTATTGCGCAAAAGATTGTTGAGTATAATTG
>WTCN01000030.1 GCA_013138555.1 Methyloprofundus sp.
TGATGCGTATGGGGGTGAGCTTGCGAACCCCAACAATCAATGGCTTACCTAGCCTCAGTTGTTGGGGTTCATGCTTCACCCCAACCTACACATAATACTTTCACAGTCTCTAAAGCCTACTCCCCAAAGCTGTAAAGCAGCTCACAGCTCATTCTGCAAACGCTGATAAATCCCCCCAAAACTGCCATTACTCATCATTAAAAAATGACTATTAGGTGCGACTTCCTGCTGAAGTTCAGTCATAATTTCATCAATAGACGTACAAATTTTGATATTATTTTCACAATTTTGTAAGCCGGATAAATCCCAGTTTAAGTTTTCAGGCTGGTAGATAAGTGTACGATCAGCTAATGCCAGAGATTCGGCTAATACATCACGATGCACTCCCATGCGCATGGTATTTGAACGAGGCTCGACCACGGCAATAATCTTTTCCTTCCCCACATGCTTGCGTAAGCCCTCCAGAGTCATCTGAATAGCTGTGGGGTGATGCGCGAAATCATCATAGACAGTCACCCCTTTGATGCTTGCAATCACTTCCATGCGCCGCTTAACATTCTTGAATTTTGTTAAAGCTGCTATCGCATCACCCGGCAAAATCCCAACATGCCTTGCTGTAGCAACCGCAGCCAAAGCATTATAGACATTATGCATTCCGGTTAATGACCAATCCACCCTGCCTTGTTCTTGCTGCTCAAATGCAATACTAAACTGGCTACCATCCTCTTTAAGCAATTCAGCCTGCCATGCAGCTTGCTGATCAATTGCTGTTTTCTGTACCGGTGTCCAACAGCCCATTGCCAAAGTATCCTGTATATTTTCATCTACTGCTGGCGTTATAATCAGACCTTCACTCGGTATTGTTCTGACCAGATGATGGAACTGGCGTTTAATCGCCTGTAAATCATCAAAAATATCAGCATGATCAAACTCAAGATTATTTAACACGCAGGTACGTGGGCGGTAATGCACAAATTTCGAACGCTTATCAAAAAAAGCAGAATCATACTCATCGGCTTCAATCACGAAAAAGTCAGATTCACCCGAGCGTGCTGAGAGCCCAAAGTTCATGGGGATACCGCCAATCAAAAAACCGGGCTTAAAACCCTGGTATTCCAGAATCCAGGCCAGCATACTACTCGTTGTTGTTTTTCCATGTGTTCCAGCGACCGCTAAAACCCACTTATTCTGCAAAACGTACTCAGATAACCACTGCGGCCCCGAGGTATACTTTATGCCTAGGTTTAACACCGCTTCGACTTCTGGGTTTCCGCGCGACATTGCATTACCAATAACCACCAGATCAGGTTTGATTTCCAGATTATCAGCTGTATACCCTTGCATAAGCACAATACCTTGCTCTGCCAACTGGGTACTCATCGGCGGGTATACATTTTGATCAGAACCACTGACCGTATGCCCAAGTTCCCGCGCAATCAGGGCAAGTCCCCCCATAAACGTACCACAAATACCTAAAATATGGATATGCACTAAAGTCTCCTGTTTAGAGTACGAAGATTAATATAGCGAAAAGTGTGTTTAATAAGTGCCCGAACGAGACATTCAGAAGATTTGCCACACAAGAAATAAAGGACTTAGTTGAACCAAAAGGGGGAGGAATATTTTATCAATATTAGTTGATTTTAGCGTTTTAAATACTTAGGCGCACTAGCCCAGAAGCAAGAACGACATCACTGTTAAAGCATTTAACCGACCACTGGAGTGAAAATTCTGTGTTTTCACTCCATTAGCTAATATCTGTTATCTAACTGTAGACGATGGGTTGATCCCATCTTGATTATCGTAACCCTCAATCTGCATCGCTTTAATGATCAATCTCAATTCTTTATGCCTTTGCTTGATTGGGCCTAACTCTGCCTCAAGAGCCGCAATACTCTCGGCAACATTTTCCTTGGAGCCACTAATTTTACGCAACATCTGCAAGCGGCTTTCTATTTGCCTTTTATGATCTTTAATTTGATGCATTAAAGGCGAAAGTACGCTATTACTCCATGTACCTGCATCATTATGTGCAACTTTCAGTACACCACGCGCCTTAGTAATAATCGTGCTATATAACTTTTTGACAACAACACTTTGCTCAGTCATCGTGGTCTTCGCGCTCGTGCGAAAAAGCTCCCCTTCTTCAAAGATTTGCTCTAACTCAAACTGGTATTGTTTAATAGAAAATAACTGTGGTTCAATTTCCTTAAAGCCATATTCATCTCTAAATTTCTTATGAATAGCTTTAACCAGACGGCGTGTTTCATTGGTTGTATCAACTGCGTCTTGCAGTAAATCACGCAGATTATCAAACAACTGACGAATATTTTGCTTCATACCGTAAGTCGTAAGACTCTTAGTCATATCCTGTTTAGTATGACGAATAATTTCATCAATCCTTTCTATTGCCAAAGAATCCACTAACATCTTCGCCTGAACACCAAAAACCCGGCGACTTGCCTGAAAATGTTCTACGTTAGCCAGATACGCATTTTGACGATCCCGCGTTTCGGCCATCAACTTACCGGTCATATCGGCATTTTCAAAATCTATTTTCTTAAACTCTTCCAACTGCTCTAACGAGTTCTTATATTTTGATTCCGTTAAACTTAAGGATTCTTTCACTAAAAACCCGATACTACGCGCGACCGTCTCTTTCAAAATAACCCGTCGTTGCGACAAAATATCCTTTGATAAATAAGTCTCCAAGCCACCTATACGACTTTTTTCCAATAACGGCGCATCAGATTTAATTTTAGCGAGTAAAGCCTGCTTCGCTGAAACCGGAAAGAACAGTTTCTCATCGACACCTAGAATTGCAGCAGAATTTTTAATTTGCGAGATAATTGATTCCTCATAACCTGTCTCGCCCGACAAGTCATCCCACATGGAATCAATTTTATTCATAACAACGGCAAGCCCTTGCTTACCCGCACCACGTGCAACACTAATATGGCTACGCCACATATTCAGATCGCTCTTAGTCACCCCTGTGTCTGCTGCCAGTACAAAAATAATTGCTTGCGCACTGGGCAACATATTCAAAGTTAGCTCAGGCTCTGTTCCCAAGGCATTTAACCCTGGTGTATCCAAAATGCTGAGACCTTCTTTTAATAAAGGGTGTGGAAAACTGATTAAAGCATGTCGCCAACAAGGGATATCAACTTCTTCCGCATCTAGCAAGCCTAATTCAGCAGCCTCGCGATCATTCCACAGCCCTAATTTATCAGCGTCTTTTTTAGACACTTTTTTAACGGCAACCAACTCTTTAAACGCTTCCTGCATTTGCGTAGGTGAATCACAATCCAGATCAATTTGTGTCCAACGCTCAGGTTGCTGTTTATATTCAACTAAAGAAATATCTTCCAGTCTACTTTCTATATTCAACAAACGTATATAACTGTCTCCCTCATCATAAAATAATTCCGTCGGACACATCGTGGTACGCCCGGGCGATGAGGGTAAAAGCCTAACGCCGCTCTCAGCAAAAAACAATGAATTAATCAGCTCGGTTTTACCGCGCGAAAACTCAGCAGCAAAGGCCAGGGTAATCCGATCATTACTCAAGCCGTTGAGCATATTCAGGATGGTATCAGTACTTTGTGCATCACTTAACCCATAGCGGTTTCGCCATTCACGGTACATTTCAATTGCCTGAATAATGTCTTCTCGCCATTGCGAATATTCATGTAGCTGTTCTTTAAATTCCATACATTTCGCGCCTTATCACTGATATCAACAGTAATCGTATTTATTTCCTAAAAAACTGATTACCTAAATTCAAACTACTTTTTCACCTACTCTTAAGAATTGTAGACTAAAAATAAAAATCTGTTAATAAATATTATACCTAGTCCCCCCGCCGTATGAAATCGGCATAACACTCTATCGCAACTGGCGAAGGGTTTCATTTGTAATTTTAACCTGCAAATGGGACTTTAGTCCCATTTGCACAAGGAGGAGCCACAGCCTAAACCTCATGTTTTATAATGTATTTCATGCATATCTGTGCAACAGATTCCTGCTAACAACATGCAGGAATGACACGCTCTTAATTTCACCTTGAAAAGAGCAATGTACTAATGGCGCTTAAAAATCAAGTCCCAGACACCATGCCCTAAGCGCAAACCTCGTTGCTCAAACTTTGTTAAAGGCCGGTAATCAGGTCTTGGGCAATAATTTTTATCCAGGCTCTGATTATAAAATGGCTCAGCCACAGCCAGAATCTTCAGCATATGCTGTGCATAATGCTGCCAGTCTGTTGCCGCATGGAAATAGCCGCCGCTTGCTAATTTAGCAGCAATTAACTTAACAAAACTGGGGCGCACAATGCGCCGCTTATGATGTTTTCTTTTATGCCACGGATCAGGAAAAAACAAGTGCAGTGCAGATAGGCTATGCTCAGGAATACATTTTTCTAATACTTCTATCGCATCGTGATAAAAAACCCTGACATTGGTAATTTCCTTTCGTTCCAGTTGCGCTAATAAATTACCCACGCCAGGCTTATGCACTTCTATGCCTATATAGTCTTTATCAGGATTTTGCTCGGCGGTTTTTGCCAGGCTCTCGCCATTACCAAAACCAATTTCCAGAATAACCGGCGCACGACGACCAAAAACCTCAGCAAAATCACAGCTTTTTTCATGGTCCAGACAATATTTATCCCACAAAGTATCTAATGCCAGCCGCTGTGCCGTTGTCATTCTCCCAATACGGCGGATGAAACTCTTAATTCTTGGACTATCCTGCCCTTCAGTAAGTGATGCCATGCAAACCTATCCAATCAAACCATCAACTGGCGAAGAAGCCGAAGCAAAGCGTTTTCTTGGCATACGGCCCGCTAAATAAGCTTCACGCCCTGCCTGAATACCTTTTTTCATGGCTGATGCCATTAATATCGGATTTTGTGCCGCAGCAATGGCAGTGTTCATTAATACACCATCACAGCCCAACTCCATTGCGACAGCTGCATCCGAGGCAGTTCCCACACCCGCATCAACTAAAATAGGCACATTGGCATTTTCAACAATCGTTAAAATATTATAAGGATTACACACGCCTAAACCAGAGCCGATCGGAGCAGCAAGCGGCATAACAGCCACACAACCAATCTCTTCCAGGCGTTTGGCGATAATCGGATCATCATTGGTGTAAACCATCACATCAAAGCCCTCTTTAACCAATAGTTCTGCAGCCGCTAAAGTTTCAACGATATCAGGTAATAAGGTTTTTTGATCAGCCAAGACTTCCAGTTTGACCAGCTTATGTCCACCCAATAGCTCACGAGCCAAACGACAGGTTCTCACTGCATCATCCGCAGTAAAACAACCGGCAGTATTAGGTAAAATAGTATATTTATCAGGTGAAATCACCTCTAATAAATTAGGCTCACCCGGGGTTTGACCAATATTTGTGCGCCGAATTGCAACGGTTACAATTTCAGCACCACTTGCCTCTATCGCCAGGCGTGTTTCCTGCATATCCTTATACTTACCTGTCCCCACTAATAACCTGGATTTAAATTGCTGTCCAGCAACGCTAAAACTATCTTCCTGTCCGCCACCAATTGCCTGAACAACTTCCAGGCAATCTTCTGATTTAACACGGGTCTCTGCATATTGATTAAACGGTAAAATTTCTTTATTTAATTCAACAGCAATACGTTTATTGGCTAAACCCAGATCGTCAACAATATCAGCCACACTGATACTCTCTGCATATTGTTTTGTTTCGCCATTTACATAAACATTCATTCTTTTTGTTCCTGTTAGTTTTTTACAGTTCTTCTTTTTTGTACCGCGAGTGCTAAACCCTGCAACACCTGTTCAGTGTCATCCCAATCTATACAAGCATCCGTTATACTTTGCCCATAGACCAGATCTTCCAGCGTTTGTCCTGGCATAATATCTTGCCGCCCTGATTGCAAATGGCTTTCAACCATGACACCCATAATCCGTTGATCACCACCCGCTATTTGCGCTGCCACATCTTCAGCAACCAATAATTGTCGCTGACATTGCTTTAAGCTATTCGCATGGCTTAAATCAATCATGATATTGGCTTTTAAATCTGCCTTTTGCATACTTTGCGCGACCTGGTCAACACTCACAGCATCATAATTAGGGCCATCACTCCCGCCCCGCAATATAATATGTGCATCTTCATTACCCGTCGTTGAAAATATAGCTGAATGTCCAGCACTCGTCACTGACAAGAAATGATGTGGTCGCATCGCAGCATTAATCGCATCGTTAGCAATAGCGATCGTGCCATCTGTTGCATTTTTAAAACCAACAGGACAAGACAAACCAGATGCTAATTCTCTATGACACTGACTCTCGGTTGTTCTTGCACCAATCGCTCCCCAGGCAATCAAGTCAGAGATATATTGTGGAGTAATTAAATCCAGATATTCCGTTGCCGCAGGTACTCCGAGTGAATTAAGATCCAGTAATAGCTTTCGTGCAACACGCAATCCTTTATTGATATTAAAGCTATCATCTAGGTCAGGGTCATTAATCAGTCCTTTCCAGCCAACTGTTGTGCGCGGTTTCTCAAAGTAAACGCGCATAATAATATGCAGGTCCTGCTTTAACTCATCTTTAATCAGGAGCAACTTCTGGGCATATTCAAGGGCAGCCTTGGTATCATGTATAGAACAAGGGCCCACAATCACAACTAAACGATCATCCTGCCCAATTAAAATATCATGTACAGCTTTGCGTGCATCCACAGTCGTTTTGGCAGCCACCTCAGTTACAGGCAACTCGTCATGAGTCTGTACCGGCGCCATAACCTCTTTGGTCTCTCGAATTCTTAAATTATCTGTATTAAATTGACTTTGCATGAGCTATACGAAAAACGATTATCACTGTTAAAATAATTAACCAAACATTTTAACATAAAAACACAGCAACAAATAAGCCTGCCTTTTTAAAAAAAGAAAGGCTATAATCCAGAATTGATTACTTTAAGGCTAGGTTTTGAAAATTTACACCCTATACTGTTTAAAATAATGGGCAAGCTATTGGTTTTCCTTTCTATGTACTAGGGCAACCACAAGGGGTTATCTCTACAAAACACGGAAAGTAATTATTAAACAATGTCTAAGTTCTTACAGGCTTCCCTCTTAATACTCTCCCAAGGAAAAACCATGCAACATACACAAAATATGGTTCATAAAGCAGGGCTTGGTTTGCGCCGCTCCTTTATAGAAGAAGCTTTGGCAGCCCCGCTAAAAAATGTCAGCTTTTATGAAGTTGCCCCGGAAAACTGGATGATGCTAGGCGGCAAACTAGGCAAACAATTTAGTGCCATGACCGAGCGTTACCCTTTTATCTGTCACGGCCTATCCCTCTCTATTGGCAGCACAGACCCGCTCGATGAAGACTTTATCAAAAACTTGAAACACTTTATGCGCGAGCATAAAATCAAGTTTTACAGTGAACACCTCAGCTACTGCAGTCACGACGGTCATCTCTATGATTTAATGCCCATCCCCTTTACCGAAGAAGCAGTACACCATGTCGCCAAACGCATACAACGCGTACAAGACATACTGGAACAAAAAATTGCTATCGAAAATGTCTCCTACTATGCTGCGCCAGGGCAGGAAATGTCAGAAATTGATTTTTTCAATGCCGTTGTCACAGAGGCTGACTGCGACGTACTGATAGATATTAACAATATCTATGTCAACAGCGTTAACCATGGCTATGATGCCGAGCAGTTTCTCCGCGCCATCCCCGCACAACGCATCAGCTACGCACATATCGCAGGGCACTATGTCGAAGCAGAAGATTTTCTGGTCGATACGCATGGCGCAGAAGTCATAGATCCGGTATGGAAGCTACTCGGCAAAGCCTATGAGTTATACGGCGTATTTCCTACATTACTGGAAAGAGACTTTAATATCCCCAGTGTTGCAGAACTACAACGTGAAGTAGACACTATTCTCTCCATTCAAACCGCATGGCATGCACAAAATGAGCAAATTCCCGCATAAAGTCGACTTTAAAGCCAGACAAGCTGAATTTTCGGCCTATATTCGTAACCCCGATACCGCCCCCTGTCCAAGCGATGTCCCGGCCAAGCGGATGCAAATGTACCGTGAACTATTCTTTAATAATGTGGAAAGCTTCTTATCCAATAACTTTCCAGTATTACGCAAAATTTTAAGCGACACACAATGGCAACAACTGGCACAGGATTTTTTTGCCAACCACCCTTGTATATCCCCGTATTTCTCTGAAATTCCGGAAGAATTTATCGCTTATCTACAAAACGAAAGAATCGCTAGCGCAGATGACCACCCCTTTATGCTGGAACTTGCCCATTATGAATGGGTGGAAATGGCGTTATCTATTGCCCAGGAAAGCCTTACTGAAGCGCAAGAGCAACAAATAACTGATTTAGAGCAGACGATTAGCTTATCACCTTTAGCCTGGGTACTAGCCTATCACTACCCGGTGCATAAAATATCACCAGACTACCTGCCCGACCAGGCACCAGAGCAAGCCAGCTATCTTGCTGTCTATCGTGATAGCGAAGATAAAGTCAAATTTGTCGAGCTTGCTCCAATGAGTTTTCACCTCTTACAAACCCTACAAAACCGGCAGCCGCTGAGTATTAGCAGCTGTTTAACAGCTATTTTACCGAGTGATCCAAGTGAATTACTTAAAAACTCTGCCATACAGGCATTACAGCAGTTTATGGATAAGCAGATTATATTCATAGCGTAGGGTGGGCAACGCTTTTCTGCCCACCATAATGTTGTGTTCTAAAAGGTGGGCAAAAAAGCGTTGCCCACCCTACATTAGATAGGCTCTCCGCCCTGTTCCAGCACAATCATATCTGATG
>WTCN01000247.1 GCA_013138555.1 Methyloprofundus sp.
TCACTGCCATTAAGTTAAGAACCAACACAGTTCAATAGTAGGATGGGCAAAGCGTAGCGTGCCCATCACATCGCTATGATGGGCACGGGATAAAGCTCCTTTGCCCATCCTACATTGTAAAATAGGCTTAACTTAATGGCAGTGCCCCGTAGGCTACATACGGGGATGAAGACCCCGCGTCATTGTTATCTTGTAAACTTTATTTCGTATACATTGCATACAAGCACTCGCCCCTTTCACCCAGCCCCATTTATACCTTACTGGTGGTAATTATGAATAGCCTTAACAATTCTAGCGATACACCCTCCCCTTTCCATCAAGGTGAACAAGAAATACAGCAACGCCTGGGTGTCCGCGACAAAATGGAACGCTTCGGCCGGCAAGTAATACGCGACCACATGCCAGAACAACATCGCCAATTTTACGCACAATTACCCTTTATCTTTGCTGGCTATACAGATCAACAAGGATGGCCGTGGGCATCCATATTATTTAACCAACCAGGCTTTATTAGCACTGCTGATAACAAACACTTGCTCATTAATACCCTGCCAGTATCAGGTGACCCGCTCAGCGAATCATTAGCCACAGGGAGCAGGCTGGGATTACTCGGGATAGAGCTGGAAACGCGACGTAGAAACCGCTTGTCTACACATATTACTCACACCTCCGAGCAGGGAATTGAACTGGCTGTCGATCAGGCATTTGGAAATTGTCCTCAATATATCCAGCAGCGTGAATTACACAGCATAGATCCGGCCTCTATGCCGCCAGTCAATATTGAAGAGCTAAGCCAGTTTGACTCACAAGCAATTGAATTAATCAGCAATAGCGATACATTTTTTGTCGCCAGTTATGCTGCCACTCACAGTGCTGCGACCAGTGAAGGTGCCGATGTATCTCATCGGGGTGGTAAACCCGGCTTTATCCGGGTTGATGACAAGCAGACTCTCACCATTCCGGATTACCTGGGTAATTTTCATTTCAATACCTTGGGAAATTTTGCTGAAAACGCCAAAGCGGGATTATTGTTTATAGATTTTGAACAAGGCCATTTACTGACACTAACTGGCACCGTTGAAATTTTATGGGATTCACCGGAGACTCAGTTTTTTGCAGGTGCTGAAAGGCTCTGGAAATTTCACATAGCAAAGGGTCGCTGGCTCAAAAATGTACTGCCCTTACGCTGGCAGCTACAGGATTACTCTCCCAATACCGAACTCACAGGTAGCTGGAAAGAAGCAGAGGCCGCAAAAAAAGCAACACAGCTGAAAAATACCTGGCAAGCTTATCAGGTCAGCAAAATTGTCGAAGAAAGTAGTCTTATCAAATCCTTTTATCTACAAACACCGGCCGGGCAAAAACCGCAATTCAAACCGGGTCAATTTCTGACTTTAAAAGCCAATATTGCCAACAAAGAACAGATTAGAACCTACACAGTCTCCAGTGCGCCTGCCGATACCTGGCTAAGAATCAGCATTAAACATGAGCGTGGCAATAATGAGTTAGCAGCCGGTATTTTTTCCAGCTTTATGCATCAGCAAATAAGCGTAGGCGATATTATTCATGCTAAAGCACCGACCGGCTCATTTACCTTTAACACATCCGCTAAACACCCTGCAGTATTAATAGCTGCGGGAATTGGAATTACACCGATGATGGCGATGGCCAGACATACACTACAGGAAGCGGTACGCACTCGTTCTATTCAAGCAATGACATTAATCTGTTCCGCGCGCAACAGTGATCAACGCGCCTTTTTTGCTGAGTTAAACCAGATTGCTGAAAATTCAGCAGGGCATATTCGTGTTTTGTGGGCATTAAGCCAGGCAGAATCACATTTAAAATCCGGAGTTGATTACCATCATTCAGGGCGCATTTCCAGACAATGGTTAGCAAACATCTTACCCTCCGACAATGATTATGATGTTTATTTATGCGGTCCCAACAGCTTTATGCAAAGCCAATACAACAGCCTTAGGGAGCTGGGCGTGAGCGATGCACATATTTTTGCTGAAGCTTTTGGCCCGGCCTCATTAATCCGCGATAAAAAACCGTCTATACAACCCCCTATCGCCAACGAAGCTATTGTCACATTTAGCGAATCACACATTGAACAAGCCTGGTCAAAAGCGGATGGTAATTTACTGGAGTTTGCCGAAGCGCATGGGCTGACACCAGAGTATGGTTGCCGTAGTGGTCAATGTGGTGCCTGCAAAGCTAAACTCCTCAAAGGAAAAATAGCTTACCAGCAAACAATAGAAACAGTATTAGACAAGAATGAAATTTTATTATGCTTTGCAGTGCCTGCCGCTGATACGGAAAACAAGATCACTCGGTTAGAAATCCAGTTATGATAAGCATTTAAGCAGAGCCATCATAATAAAGCCCCTCCTACAAGAAAAATTAATGCCCCGCCTTAAGTGTGTACTCATTTTTTATATTGTTAGAATTAATACACTCACCTACTTAAGCATATTCCATTATAATTTGTAGCATTTTTACAATACACAGAGTATAAAATGCTAAGTATTCTTTCTCGTACCCTTGCGCATTATCACCAGCGCACTGCTCCAGCCTTTATTATCGGTATATTTCGTATTCTGTACGGAATTGTAGCTTTTCAGGAAATTCTTTTTCTACTGTATTTTAACCACCTTATTTTTGACCCTATCCCTTATATAGATGTGGAATTCCCAATGATTCCATTATTTCTGGGCTTATGGCTTTTAGTGGCAGGCTCCGTGATTGTCGGTTATCGCAGTCAGAGCGCCATTATTGCAAACTATATTTTCTGGATAGTCTTTGTCAATTTTACGCCGATGCAGCGCGATTTTGATGGGGGGTTTGATCTGTTTATGATTGGTGTCGGTTTTTTTCTTATCTTTATGCCTATAGGGAGGTCACTATCTGCCGATAATTTACTCTATAAACTACAATTTAAATATCAGCAGAATCCAGTTTTACCTAAAACAGCCAGTGCCTTAAGCTTATTGTTTCCTGTATTGATTTGCCTAGGTTTTTTATATTTTGATTCAGCCATTCATAAATTATTTGCCGAACATTGGCGTAATGGACTAGGCGGCTGGCTACCTTCTTCGATGCCTTATTATGTTTCAGCTCTGGATCTTTCATGGATGCTGAATAATGAAATTTTACAAAAAAGTATTGGCTATCTAATTCTGGTGTTTCAATTTACCTTTATCTTTTTGTTTTATCGCCGCTCCTTTCGTCCTGTTTTCTTGTTTGTTGGTGCGGGGCTACATATAGGCATTACCATTAGTTTTAATATTTACCCTTTCGGCTTAGGAATGCTGTCGGTTTATATTTTAATGGTGCCTTTCTCCTGGTGGGCAGCAATAGCAGATAAGTTAGTTTACCAAACACCCCAGCTTGCCGTGTTTTATGATGCTGATTGCCCTTTATGTAATCGCACGGCAACGATGATTAATCATTTTGATGTATTGCAGGGAGTCGCTTTTAAAGACTTGCAGACACAGGCCGATACTGCACCACAACTACAGGCTTATGAGCAACAGGTTTTATTGGCTGATTTATATGCAGTGGATTTGCAGGGACAGGTTTATGCCGGTGTTGATACCTATATACAGGTTTTCCAGAAAATGCGCTATATGGCTGTGCTTGCCTGGATTATGCGTATACCCGGTATCTATCATATCGCTAAAGCCATCTATCGCCGTATCGCAGATAATCGTGCGCGTAATGTCTGTGATGAATCGTGTATGCCAGTCATAAGTCAAAAAAGACCTTATCCAATTGACTTATATACCCGTATTTTTGAAAACTATGCCACAGAAAAACCTAAGCAGTTCAGGTTTAGAATGGCTAAAATTTTTATGGTATTAGTGATATTACAACTCAATAGCAGTGTCCATTATGGTTTTTTATATCGCTTTTATGATTTATCCAGTGTTGAGAGTCCCGTGGTAAACCAGTCCCGCTTACTCAGTAATGCAGTTTTAATGCTATCTACCACCTTTTTAGGTATCACCCCCCATGCGCTGTATTTGCATGATCATTTTGAGGGTTATGAAGACCTGATTGCCATTAGCTATATAGATGCCCAGGGGCAGGAGCAGTGGCTTCCTTTTGTTAATGAACAGGGACGTATGCTGGCTCCCAATTGGGGAAGAGTACACTCCATGTGGGCTAATATTGCGGTAACACCCAATATTAATACCGATAGATTAAATAAATTTATTATGAAAGTAACGGCATTCTGGGGTGCTAAAGTAGGGCTAGACCTCAACCATGCACAATTTATTATTAAACATAAAAAGGCTGTTTCCCCTGTGCAATGGCAAGCTGATTTGCGCAAGGATAATTTATCTGGGAACTGGGAGAATATTGGTACAGTGACCTGGCGGGAGAAGCATTTTGAGATAAAAATGCAGGCAATCAATTAACGACTTTGCGATATAAGCATCGCTTATACTCTTTTTGAGCATCGGGAGTAGGTTTTAGCTTTGCTGCTATGCGAAACTAAGGCCTTACTGCTCACGCTTTAATTTCAATACCAAAGTAAACTCCCTAACGACCACGCATAAAAAAACCCGAGAGTTTAAAAAACTCACGGGTTTTATTAAGTAAGGCTACTAAAGCGTATACTTATTCTTCGTCTTCAGGCTCTGCGAAAACCCATTTTACAAAGAAATAACCAACTGCGATAACAACTGCAGCAACGGCCATG
>WTCN01000171.1 GCA_013138555.1 Methyloprofundus sp.
CTACAGGTATTTTTAAACGCTCACTCAGAGGATTATCGCCAGGATTCCCGCTTTAGTTTTAGACATATTTACTTTGATAGCAGTAAACGAGGTCAAGAGGCACAGCTAGATGCGGTTGCCTTGTTAGCAAAAATTCAGCTTAAAATTGTCGATATCAGCCGCGAAGGTGATTCGCTAATGCTTAAACAAGAATTTAATGATGAAACCGAGCGAGAGATCAAACGTGCATTAGGATCACAATTTTTGCAATCCTTGCGCGACACGCCGGTGGGAAGTTGGCAAGGGCCAATTAAATCGGGTTTTGGTTTACACCTGGTACGTATTGATAAGCACCTTGATGGAAAAATTCCCACGCTTAATGATGTGCGTGAGTTAGTTGTCCGTGACTGGAGTATACAAAAACGCAAGCAGATGAATGAAGCATTTTATACCAATATGCGTAAGAATTATAAGGTTAGCGTGGCAAAGCCGAATACTGCAAGTGTCGAAAAGCTCTCTTTAGCAAAGACTTCCCCATGATTCGCTGGTTTATCGTTAGCGTCTTATGCATTTTTTTAATATCAACAGCTTATGCTGATGAATATCGTCCAGCTTACCTTGAGTTACAACAAAGTAGTGCAGACGTTTACGATGTGCTGTGGAAAGTCCCTGCGCGTGGCGCGGATAAACGCTTAAGTCTCTATGTGGTGTTTGCAGACGATGTAGAAACCATGAAGCCAGTACGCGCCGCGTTTATCGGCCGCGCTTTTATTGAACGCTCGACGATACGTCGCAGTGGTGGACTGACGGGGAGTAAAATTAAAATCAAGGGGTTGGAACGCGTTTCCACTGATGTCTTGGTACGGATTCAACGCCTTGATGGCAGCTCTGAAACGACTCGTTTAAATGCAGCAACAACATCATTTATTGTCGCGGGTATTCCTCAGTTTCTGGAAGTGATCAAAACTTATCTGCTGTTTGGTGTTGAACATATTTTAGGAGGCTATGATCATCTGCTGTTTATTGCTTGCCTGATATTTATCGCGGGCACATGGCAACGCATTTTGCTGACTATCACAGGTTTTACCATTGCCCACTCCATGACCTTAACACTCGCCGCACTTGAACGGGTGTGTTTACCGATACCACCGATAGAAGCAGTGATTGCCTTATCCATTGTTTTTCTTGCCCGAGAAATCGTATTGGACAGGCGTGATACCTTGACATGGCGCTACCCTGTCATAGTCTCAAGTAGTTTTGGTTTATTGCACGGCTTTGGTTTTGCCTCAGCACTTAGCGAAATAGGCTTACCTCAAACTGAAATACCCGCCGCTTTACTGGCATTTAATGTAGGCGTAGAGATCGGTCAGCTAATATTTGTTGGAATTATACTGTTGGCTTTCTGGTGTGTAAGTCAAAGCTTAAAAGTCTTGAAAATTGATTCAACGGATAGCCTGAAACTGGTTGAAAAGCCTATCGCATTTGCAGTGGGTGGTATCACGGCTTTCTGGACTATCGAGCGTGTTGCAGGTTTTTGGCGTTAATCTACGAGCTTGTCATAGCTCTTTAGTTTGTTTTTTTAAATATCGATAATATGACTGAATATGAGACTTATTCAGCTTTATTATTTTTTTATATGAATATAATGACTTAAAGGAATTGGTCTAGTGAAAATTATAGTGTATATAATATAAACAATATTTCGAGGATTTATGTTAATTCGTTTTTTGCTTATTGCTTTGATAAGTTTTAGTTCCCTAGTCACTGCTAATAAAAGTGATTTAGTTATTACCCGCCAAGGTGAAATTTTTAAAGATTTTACCCTAGGAATGTATGAAGATAGTTCTGCATCATTAGCATTTGAAGAAATTAAACAGCTTAAAGAGTTCATTCCTCAGACTAATTACATCAGTAGAGGGTATTCCAATTCAGTTTTCTGGATTAAATTCAAGATAGAAAATGCAACAAAATCTAATGTAAACTATTTTATTAAATTTACCAATAATGCAATTCATAAATTTGACTGTTATATTGTCTCGAATAATGGTGAAACGATTAAATATCAACAAGGTGTGGGGTATTTTACTCCGAAGACCAGCAATCCGTTGGTATCACCTGAATTTCAAGTTTATTTAAACAGTGGTGAGTCAAAAACGGTCTATTTTAGTCTATTTAGTATTTACCCAAATTTTACATCCCTGTATATATTTGATAAGAAATCTTTAAATAATTACGTATTAAAATATGATGTGCTGTACTCCATTTATTTTGGAGGAGTTATTGCACTGCTTTTATATAACCTGTTTATCTATATGTTTAGCAGAGAAAAATCATACCTCTACTATGTATTGTATGTATCCTTTTTTTTATGCTGGCAGTTACAAACAAATGTTTTTTTTCCTTTTAACACATATAGTAGTACTGCTTCATATTATACACACGGTATATTTATACCTCTTTTTATTGCTAGTTTATTGCTTTTCAGCAGGTCTATTTTAGAAACAAAAAAACGACTGCCTAAAATGGATAGAGCAATGAAAACTATTGCTTACCTATATCTAATCCTTGCTGTTAGCTCTCTCTTTTACTTGCATATATCTTTTATTATTATCAATGGATTAGCGACATTAATTATGCCTTTTATCTTGTACGTAGGATTCAAAAGCTATTTTTCAGGTAATAAGGTGGCGCTGTTTTTTATAGTTGCACAAATTGTTTTTTTGTCGACATCCACTTTGTTTTCATTAATGACAGATGGTTATCTGCAATATAGTTTACTCACTAGACATGGTATTGTCGTTGGCTCTTTTATAGAAATTATTCTATTTTCACTGGCACTGGCTTATAGAATAAGACTACTTGAGCATGAAAAGGTTACAATTATCTATCAATCAAATATTGAGCTTGAAGACAAAGTTAAAGAGCGCACTAAGGAGCTAGAACAATCAAAAAATAAGCTAAAAGAATTAGCAAACCGAGACCCAATGACAACTCTTTATAATAGACGGTTTTTATGTGAAATCAGTCCTGAATTGATAAGTATTGCCAAAAGAGAAAAGAGTCCTCTGAGTATTATTGTATTTGATATTGATAAGTTTAAAAGCATCAATGATACCTATGGACATAGTGCTGGTGATCAAGTGATAAAAACAGTTGCTAAATTGCTGCAGAAAACAAGAGAAAGTGATATTGCTGCAAGAGTGGGTGGTGAAGAATTTGTTTTATTATTGCCTAATACAGATAAACAGGGGGCTTATAAAATTGCAAAACAAATACGTAAAGAAGTAGAAAGCCTGAAACTCCAGGTAAGGAGTCGTTACACTATTAACTTTACACTGAGTGGTGGTGTCTGCACTCTTTTGTCTGACGAAGATACTGACATTGATCAGATGTTACATAGGGCAGATAAGGCACTTTATACTGCAAAAGAGACGGGCAGAAATAAAATTGTTTTATCAAATCTGGATTGATATAGCATGACTTCAGGAGTCCCTGAATAAAGGTAAACAGAAAAATGGCTCATAACGAGTTAAATAATGAATTTACTATTTCTACATTGACTAATATAAAACCATTAGCAGATAAAAGTTTTCACATGTAAAATTTTTATACTCTATGGATATACTTCGCTCATTATCATTTAACAGGATTTTATTATGTCTCACTCAAGCTCTTTAAAAGCGGTTATCTATGCTTTTTCTGCTAATTTAGGAATTGCATTGGCTAAAACCGGGGCAGCTGTCTGGACAGGCTCCGGTTCATTATTGGCCGAGGCGATTCACTCTTACGCCGATAGTGGTAATCAGATTTTATTGCTGATCGGGATGAAACGGGCCGAAAAACTCCCTACCGAAAAACACCCGATGGGCTATGCCCGAGAACCTTATATATGGTCGATGATGGTTGCATTTACCCTGTTTTCAGTAGGCGGTGTGTTTTCCATTCATGAAGGCTGGCAGCGCATAGCCGTTCCGCATCCGGTAGAAAATGGCGGGGTTGCTGTCATTATTTTACTGATTGCGGTTTATCTGGAATGGTTTTCCTTAAAAGGAGCACTCTCTGCATTACAGGATGAAAAAGGTGAGCGATCATTATGGCAATGGTTTCGCGAAACACGGTCCAGTGAATTAATGGTGGTGACAGGAGAGGATATTGCGGCTTTGGCAGGACTAGTTATCGCATTGCTAATGTTGTTGTTAACGATGATTACCGGGAATACAGTTTATGATGCCGCAGGTTCCATCATTATTGGTCTATTATTGATTATCGTTGCCTGGGTTATTGGTAAGGAAATACACTCTCTGTTGATTGGTGAAAGCCATGATGAAATTCGTGATCAGGTAAAGGTATTGGTCGAAGCGAACCCTAATGTGCAACAGGTGCTTAATATCTGGGCGATTAATCACGGCGACCAGGTTATGGTTGCTTTAAAAGCAGAGTTAAACCCTGAGATGACGGTGCTCGCCGCGAGTCATTGTATTAATGCAATGGAAAAACAGATTCATGATGATTATCCCAGTGTGCAATGGGTCTTTTTTGAGATTGATACCGTAGATTAGCTGAAAATCTATAACTAACTAAAAGATGCCTAAAAAGTACAACAAAAGGTGAATAAATGAATATAGAACTTAATTCTCAACAGCAGAAAATTGTTGCTACAGCGTTGACTATCCTGGCAGGTGCTGTGATTATCGTAGCAGTGGTGTTAATGTTTGTTTATGTGGCCAGGTTTTTGGGCGTATTTAGCCACGTATTTCTTCCATTGGCAGTGGCTGGAATATTAGCTTTGGTACTGGAGCCTTGGTTTAACTGGTTGCGGGTTAAGGCGCGTTTGCCCGATGCGCTTGCAGTGGTCGCGGTATTTCTTTCTCTGGTGATTCCCGTTGTGACTATCACGATGTTCTTCGGTACTTTAATTCTGGAACAACTTGTGGGTTTGGTCGAGTACCTTCCTACCTTATGGGACAATATTGTGGCGTGGGTTCAGGAGCGTCGTCCTAAAATAGATCACTTTTTTAAAGAAAATACCTTCGGAACTAAAATCAGTGCGGCACTGAATGCACCGGATGGCCCATTTACCAATATTAGCGATTATCTGATAAAGTGGACAATGTCTGCCAGTAGCGGAGTGGCTTCTGGCATTGCTTCGATACTGGTCTGGGTCGTTGCACCTGTTTATCTGGCATTTTTTCTGATGATGCCAAAAGTAAAAGCGGATCGCTTTACCAGCAGTCACCTGCCTTTCTTAAAGCCTGAAACGGCTAAAGATCTGATTTACCTGTTCCATGAGTTTGTCTGCCTAGTCGTGTCCTTTTTTCGCGGGCAAATTATTATCGC
>WTCN01000164.1 GCA_013138555.1 Methyloprofundus sp.
TCAAATAACGGATCACGCGCTTCTATCGCCTCGAAATCATCGACTGCTGCATCAACATTATGACTATAAGTCTCTGTCTCAATGGCCCGCTCTTTAAAAACGGGTTCACTACGTTGAGCTGTATCCACTGGCGCAACATGCTGCTTATCTATAGGTTCAATACCTCGCCATTTCTGAATATTAATGATTATCCGGTCAAAAAGCAGTAGGGTCTTTTTTCCCACCCACTCCACTCCTCGTAAGCAGGAAATACCCGTTATTTTCTCCAATCCAGCAAAGACAGCAAGCAAAACAACGATGGGTATTAGTACCAGAGCCAATACCCCAAAGACAGTTGAAGCTTCCATATCTATCAGACTAAAAACGAACCAGCACAGCAAGATAACAGTCGTCACTGCGATCAGATAAAAACCAGCGCGTATCATCGGAGAATCAGATAAATCTGATAAAAAGGAAAAATAATTTTTCTTATCGGGCATTCTTCTATTCACTGTCTATCCATTTAATCGCTGCTAAATTATTGTTTCCAGCCATTCATTTGCTGCATACATAGCTGATTTAATGCTTTTGCTCTGCTATAACTGTCTGCTTCTGTATAACAGCGTAATTCGGGAGCGTTGCCCGAAGCACGTATATGCACCACTTCAGCGTTCGCCAGAGTAATACGCAGACCATCGGTAGCATCAAAGTTCAGCGCCGCATCAATTTTCCCATTAAATAAACGTGCAAAAACAGCCGCGTCTGTTTCAAGTTGCCCGCTTTGCATGTCGCGTAAAATAGACTGACTTAATTCCGCTGGAAAGTTTTTAATTCGATCACTGTAGGTAAAGCGTTCAGGTAATGTTTTCAGTAATTGTGCAACAGTACAGGCTTGCTGTTTTGCCTGAAATAAAATACACAAGGGCACAATAACGGCATCCCGGGTAGGTAAAGCTGACAGTTGCTGATGTTTTAAATAGACTGGCGTATTTAATAAAAAACCACCATTTGCTTCATAGCCAACCACTATTGATTGATTGGAAATGGCCTGCATCGCTGCAATAACAAAAGGTGATCCTATTTTAGTACGTACTGTTTGAGAAAATCGCTTACTTTTTTCCAGCGCACTATTACTACTCACAGGCGTTACTACAGCATCTGCCTGTAAAAAATCAGCGACTAATATGCCAGCAACATCACCACGCAACCATTCACCCTGTGCATCACTGACTAAAGGTCTATCGGCATCCCCATCGGTAGACACAATACAATCCAGCGCATATTGCTCTGACCATTGTTTGGCTAACAGCACATCTTCAGGTCGGATCGCTTCAGTATCAACAGAGATAAAGTGATCAGAGCGCCCTAAAGCAATAACCTCGGCACCTAGACCCGATAAAATTGTTTGTAATAAATCACGCGCCACTGATGAATGCTCATAAACACCAATTTTAAAGCCAGATAAGGCATTTTCCGGAAAAAAGTCTAAATATCGGGCGATATATTGCTGCTCTGCCAGCTTATCGACAGCTGGCAAATAATTATCTTTTAATAAGCTCTCACCAGAAAACAAGGCATCATTTAGCGTAGGGTCCTGCGCTAAAATGCCTTGCTCATCCTGTTTAAGCACTTCACCGTCAGGTTTATTAAATTTGATACCATTGCGGTCATCAGGAATATGACTCCCGGTCACCATCATGGTGGGGATCTTCTGACTAATACCATAGAGTGTCAAAGCGGGCGTAGGAAGTAAACCACAGTTCACCACATGGTATCCTGCATCAATGATTGCAGCAGCCACAGCATTCATGATTTGCGGGGTACTTTTACGTAAATCCCCTCCTATGCCGACACTATGTCCATCACTTATTGCATCAATGGATTTTAAATAATCCAGGAAAGACAATGTATACGCGTAGCATACCTTATCTGTCATATCACTGACTAAACCACGAATACCGCTAGTACCAAACTTGACCTTATTTTTCATGTTTTCTCATTATTAAATGCCTGGCACACCTCAGCAACCGTAGGATGGGCAAAGGAGGTACGACGTGCCCATCTCACTTTACACAGTTTGATGGGCACGCAAACTTTGCCCATCCTACATAAATACGGGGTGCTGTATCAGATTTTACGCGTTACTTAACTTTTCTTTTGTTTTGCTTCAATTTCCAGTTTACGCTGAACCTTCGCAACCTTATCTAATACACCATTCACATAGCGATGGCTACCATCGGCACCAAAACATTTAGCCAGCTCTACCCCTTCATTAATCACCACACGATAAGGTATTTCAGGTTTTTGCAATAACTCATAGACACCAATACGTAAAATGGCTCGCTCGACAGGATCAATTTTTTCGACGTCACGATCAACAAAATCGACCATAGACGCATCAATTTTATCCAGGTTCTTAGGTACACCATGAAACAAATCCGAAAAATAGCTTTTTTGTGCATTTTTCAAACGCTGATCTTCTTTAAATTCCCGCTCAATCGTTGATAAATTTTGTCCGGTCATTTGCCATTGGTACAAAGCCTGTACCGCACATTGCCTGGCTTTAGATTTTGCCGAACTCATTAAGCTTCCAGATTATTAAATAAACTAACCATTTCAATGGCCGATAGCGCCGCTGCCGCACCATTATTTCCCGCTTTAGTACCAGCACGCTCAATTGCTTGCTCTATACTATCAACCGTCAATACGCCAAAACTGACAGGAATATCATATTGCATAGACACCTGAGCAATCCCTTTGACACATTCATTTGAAACATACTCAAAATGAGGTGTCGCACCTCGAATCACAGCACCTACCGCGATAATGGCATCATATTTTTTAGCAGCGGCAAGACGCTGTACCACCATCGGCAATTCAAATGCACCGGGTGCTTTTACCAGCGTAATATCATTTTTATCAACCCCATGACGTACCAATGCATCAATGGCTCCATTTTCTAATTGCTCAACGATAAAGCTATTAAAACGAGAAGCCACAATACAATATTTCCCACCTTGTGCTAAAAAATTACCCTCAATTGTTTTTACTGCTGACATATTTGCCTCTTTAAAAATATAAACTATAAACGACTGTAGCGCGGACTTTAATCCGCAATGATGTTGGAGTATTGCTTAGTTATCCACCAACTCTAAATTAAAGCCTGATAAACCAAAATAGGTTTTATGCGCTCCCAGAACCTGTATTTTATGTACCCCTAAATCCGCAAGAATTTGTGACCCTGTCCCCGTAGTGCGCCAGGCATCAGATTTTTCTGCAACGACAGGATTGACGATACCATTATCCTGCATTTGATATTGATGAATCAGTTCAGCCAGTGCTTTATTATTTTCTTCCTGACGGATGAGAACCAAAACCCCTCGCCCTTCTTCAGCAATCAGTTTCATTGCTTCACGTACCGGCATCTGGCAATCACTGCGTGTTGAAGAAAAAACATCATCCATTATATTACGTGCATGCACACGGACGAGTACCGTTTCATCATTACTGACATCCCCCATCACCACCGCAAGATGCACATTGCCATCATTACGATCCTGATAGGCAAGCAGGCGGAACTCACCATATTCAGTCGGTAGCGCACATTCACTAATGCGCTCCAGGGTACTTTCATTTTCGGTGCGATAATGAATCAAATCAGCAATCGTGCCAATTTTAAGACCATGCTGTTTAGCAAAGACTTCCAACTCAGGCCGTCTCGCCATTGAGCCATCATCATTGAGTATTTCAACAATCACCGCAGCTGGCTCTGCACCCGCTAAACGCGCTAGATCACAGCCTGCTTCAGTGTGCCCGGCACGACTTAAAACACCACCATCCCGAGCCCGGATAGGAAAAATATGTCCAGGCTGCACAATATCGTCTGGTTTTGCATCTTTTGTCACCGCACTGAGTATGGTCTTTGCCCTATCAGAGGCGGATATTCCCGTCGTCACACCTTCTGCTGCCTCAATAGAGACGGTAAAATTGGTCGCGAATGCGGCATTATTATCACTCACCATTAAAGGTAGGCGTAATTGCTGACAACGTTCACTCGTAATCGTTAAGCACACCAGACCACGTCCGTAACGTGCCATAAAATTAATATCTTCAGGGCGGACAAATTCTGCCGCCATCACTAAATCACCTTCATTTTCACGGTCTTCATCATCCATGATAATGACCATTTTACCCTGGCGTAAATCTTCAATAATTTCTTCAGTTGTATTCATTCTGCTTACAAAAACCCACTCTCTTTTAATAAATTTTCTGTCACACCTGACGGGCACGTCGCAGCTGCCTCACCTTTCATTAGGCGTTCCATATAACGCGCCAACAAATCAACTTCCAGGTTAATTTTATCACCCACAGCCGCAAAGCCTAAGCTTGTTTCTTTTAAGGTATGCGGTACGACATTAACACTAAACACCGCCCCCTCAACGATATTAATGGTTAAACTAATACCATTAATACAAATAGAGCCTTTTTCGGCAATATATTTAGCCAGTTCATCGGGGGCCTTAAACTTAAAACGAATGGAACGACCATCGGGCTTTGTTTCAATCAGTGTTGCCAGGCCATCGACATGCCCACTGACAATATGTCCCCCCATCCGGGTTTGCGGCGTTAAAGCCAGCTCCAGATTAACGGGAGTCCCTGCGGTCGCCTGTTTTAAATTGGTTCGCGATAAGGTTTCATTAGAAACATCAGCAACAAAACCATGTTCGCTTAATTCCACTGCCGTTAAACAGATCCCATTGACAGCAATGCTATCGCCTAGGTTCGCATCTGCCAAAGACAATTTACCGGTATCAATTGCCAGGCGAACATCGCCTGCCTTTTTCTCTATTGCTGTTATTTTACCAATCGCTAAAATAATGCCTGTAAACATAAGTATTCAATCAATATTATTTTAAAAAACATTCAGGGAGAGCACCCCCTTCCCCGTGAACCATCATTTCGCTATATGGCTTCCCCTATTGCCTATGGTAGGAGGGGCTTTAGCCGCGACCCGTTTTATATCGCGGCTAAAGCCCCTCCTACTTTATATTGTAATCTTAAATCCACACCTACTTTACGCACATCCAGTAACTGCAATTGTTTTTTATCAGCCATGGCAGACACATTAGGCAGCGCAAATAAACCACGCCCACTCGCTCCTAAAACACTCGGTGCCATATAAATAATACACTCATCAATTAAGTCCTGCTCCAGCAGTGCACCATTTAAAACACTACCCGCCTCAACTAAGACATCATTGATTTGCTGCTTCGCTAAAAAATTTAATACTGCGTCTAAATCCAGGCGTTGCTGCTGATTCGCAGCCAAATGATACACCTCAGCTCCCGCCTGTTGCAAAGCCTGAGACTTCTTTTCATCTGCTGAGCAAGTCAAAATAACAGTGCGCCCTGGCAATGTTAATAATTTTGCCGTGACCGGCGTTCTTAACGACGAATCTAAAATAACCCGCACAGGCTGCTCCACATCCACACCTTGCAGCCGCACATTCATCCCCGGGTCATCAGCCAAAACAGTCCCGACCCCAGTTAACACCGCACCACTCAATGCGCGCAGTTTTTGTACATCTTGCCGTGCATGAGTGGCAGTAATCCATTTACTTTCACCCGAAGCCATCGCGGTACGACCATCCAGACTCATCGCTAATTTACTCAGCACATAAGGCTTACCCGTTTGCATCCGTGTGATAAAGCCTTGGTTAAGCTGCTTCGCTTCGGCCTCCATCACCCCAGACACAACACTGATGCCCGCCTGTTCAAGTAATGCCAATCCTTTTCCTGCAACTAATGGATTAGGGTCCTGCATAGCCACCACCACTCGTACCACTCCCGCCTTAATCAAGGCTTCAGCACAGGGCGGTGTTCTGCCATAATGGCTGCAAGGCTCTAATGTCACATAAGCCGTTGCGCCCTGTGCATCCTGCGTATTTTTTAGGGCTTCAACTTCTGCATGCCCTTGCCCAGCACGCACGTGCCAGCCTTCAGCAATTATTTTATTATCTTTAACCAAGACACAGCCGACACGCGGATTAGGCTTGGTCGTATACATGCCCCGTTTAGCCAGCTGTATAGCTCTTAGCATAAATTCACTATCCTGTAGCGATAGCGCTTTAGTCATCTGTCTGTTTTTCCTGTAAGCCGGCAATCATATCCGTAAACTCACTGACATCCTGAAAGCTACGATAGACTGACGCAAAGCGAACAAAAGCCACATGATCCAGACCACTCAGTTCTTGCATCACCTGTTCACCAATTTCCAGTGCAGCTATTTCCCTATCCCCATTTGCCATTAATCTCTTTTTAATACGCATCACAGCCGCTTCGATCTGATCACTGCTAACAGGACGTTTTTCCAGTGCACGTAAAATACCTGCACGTAATTTAGTCTCATTAAAGGGCTCGCGCAAGCCATCACTTTTTATCACGCGTGGTAAATTAAACTCGGTCGCTTCATAAGTGGTAAAGCGCTCTTTGCACACCACACACTCACGGCGACGGCGCACCTGGTCACCCTCGTTCGCTAGTCGAGAATCAATGACTCGTGTATCTTGGGCAGTACAGAATGGACAACGCATAGAAATATCTTACAATTGCTAAAATATAAAGAATGTGACTTTTATTACAAAACAGTCAATTTTACAATAAAATAGTGTATCTTTCATAAAATCTTCACTGTCATTACATTTTTTATAGTCTATAGACCTGAGTGACAGGCAAATCACAAGCACTTATCATTATGCAAGAAACCGAAGGGGTTATTAAATACCAGTTACATCACCAGTCCACAGCGGTTAATCCCGAGTGGAATATCGCGGCAATAAATACCTGGCGCACACTGCTTTATCAATTAGAACTGATTGGTCAACAAGCGGATCGTTATATGGGGTATGGCTATGGCAATATTAGCCAGCGTTTTAAAGATGAACAATTTTTGATCAGTGGTACACAAACGGGTGGACTTGCGGAATTATCAATAGAAAATTACTGTTTAGTCGAAAAAACTGATTTAAACAATAACACACTTTATTCTATTGGCCCGTGTAAACCCTCTTCAGAAGCACTCAGTCATGCCAGCGTATATAGACAGGATAAAAGCATTCAATGCATTATTCATGCGCATAGCCCGGAAATATGGCAGGCCACCAAAGTGTTAAACCTAGCCTGTACCCCGCAAGATATTGCTTACGGCACTCCCGATATGGCTTATGCCATCAGCCAGCTTTTTAACTCTGGACAACTGGAGCAACAGACTTTGTTTACCATGCTAGGGCATGAAGACGGGGTGATTTCATTTGGACAAGACTTTCCACAAGCGGCCTTTGCGATGATTAATACACTGGCGACTGCCAGGCAGCAGCAATCTTTATCAAAACCGCGCCGTCAATGTGGCAAATGCTGAAATCGGTGGTCCAGGTGAAACCACTTCATCCTGTAAAAACAAAAAGGGTTCGTAGTATTTTGTATTAGTGAGATTCTGGATATTCACTGTTAAATCCAAATGCTCAGTCAGTGGATAAGAAAGCTGGGCATCAATCCGGTAAAAACCATCGACCGTATACTGATTCGGCAAGCTAAGCTGTCTTTCAGACATTGCCGTTAACCCCATACCTACCCCCAGGCCATCCAGAAATCCATCAATAAAACGATAGCGTACCGCGATACGGCCACTATGATCGGGAACACGTGGCAAGGTATCGCCAACTAGCAACTCTGGACTAGAATGTTTGGTCAATTTAGCATTGGTATAGGCATAATTCCCCATAATGGATAATGCTTCAAGAGGTTCCCATAAAAAATCTATCTCTGCACCATAAGAGGTTTGCTCACCCGATTGAATTGAACTAAAGGCACCATTTGGATCGGGTACGACAACATTCTCACGAATAAGCTGATAACCCGCAACCGAGCCGCTCAGCCCTAGCTCATAAAAATCAAATTTAAAACCACCCTCAACCTGACTGGATTCTTCAGGTTTTGGCGTTTCACCAAACAAGGCGGTCACCGCTCTAAACCCTTCTCCATAACCGGCAAAAATGGATAACTGATCAGTAATATCAAAAACCGCTCCAACACGCGGTGTGACACTGGTGTTTGTTGTTTCTGCCCCCGTTTCTTCGACCGTGACACTAGTCCAGCGTAATGAGGCCAAAAAATGAAAACTCTGGGTAATATCCATTTGATCCTGGAGATATACACCTATCGTCTGGTAGTGGTCATCTTGTGATTGTGAGATATTTCCCCCGGCAATACCGAGATAAGTAATATCATCATAACGGTCTGCAACATCCAGCCAGATATCACTCTGCTCATCGTAAAAAACACCCAGCTTCGCCTTACTTTTGGTGGTATCGTACTCCGCACCGAAAAGCATTTTATGTGTCACAAATCCCGTTTCAAAGTCGAGCACAAAATTAGGGTTAATCACAAACTCCTGTACCGAAGCAGGTAATACACCTGAATAAAAAGGAAGATGTGATGGGGACGGCTGACCAAACCCTCCAATGCCATCAATAATTAACTGATGGGTAAAAGAACTATATTCTTCAAAATTATTTTCATAATAACGCGCCTGAATCGAGCCTTCCAGATACTCTGAAAACCGATGCGAAAACTCCATCGTCACCATAAAATTTTCGACTTCGGACTTAGGGGTATCTGTTGCTCCCGAATAGCGATAGGCCGGAATGGTATAAGCTGCATCAGCGACAGTTCCTTCAGCGCGTAACCCTGAATACTCCAGAAACTCTATATGACTGTATTGCCCACGAATAATCAGCTGGGTATCAGGAGAAAAATTAAAAGCGATGGTGGGAAAAAATGAATAGTTCTCATTTTCAAGCGCATCAATATAGCTCTCGGAGTATTCATATTCACCTGTCAGGCGAAATAATACCGTATCATCATCCGTTAAAGGTTGATTAATATCAAACGAGGGATTAAGAGTTTTAAAACTCCCTCCCCTAAATGAAACACTGTATTGTGCCTCAGGCATAGGCTGTTTCGAAACCACATTAATCAAGCCCCCCACGGGTGCGCCCAAACCGCCGCCGAACAGTGTAGAAGTCGGCCCTTTAACCACTTCAATACGCTCTACATTCACCAATGAAAGCGGGTCAGCTGCATTTGCCTGACCATAAGTGGGTAAGCTATCGGTATAAAACTGTGATTTAAAGCCTCTTACGATAAACTCACTGGTGAGTAGCTCCGTCGTTTTAGGAGCAACGACGGATGAGACATTTTCAATCGCTCCGGAGATGGTTTGCTGATCCTGATCACGCAAGACGGCACTTGGTATCACCTGGATGGACTGTGGAATTTCCATAATAGGTGTATCTGTTTTGGTCGCTGAACTGGCATCAAAAACAGTATAGCTCATTGGGTCTTGTGCACTCTCCTCTACCAGCATCGAGTCAAGAATAAGCGTTCCCTCCCTCTCCTGTTGTTGTTCTGCTGACGATGCTGGCAATACCGTTGTATTCGTTGTCTCTGCCAAAGGTTCTGCCTGAACGGGATGGTTTAACATAAAAGCTGCTGCTATAAATCCCCCTAGCCCACCCCTTACCACTTGATTATTTACCTTACTGCGCTGCTTCAATACTCGCATTTTAATCTATACTAAGCGTCACACTGGCATAACGATAAGGCGGATCGAACTTGCCATTCTGTGTTGTATCAACGCCAAAATAAACGGGTATTAGCGTTCCTGATGGCAAAGAACCTAATACCTGCGCAGGACTGGGCAAAGGAATGGCTCTAAAATCAATTAAGCCCCCCTGATAAACGGCTGTTGCTGTTGTTGTCCATTTAAAATCCTGATCTAACCAGTAAAAAGTACCCTGATAAATAAAGGCAGCAAAGTAGTCTGCCTTGTCGTTATTTTCGGCACTTGCAATACCTAAATCTACTGCTAACTCTATTTTCTCAGGCGCTGACACATGAACAATACCTGATTGTCCATTTAATGTAATATCTGGAAACACACAGGGAATTTGTGCCACTGTTTGCCCGGCAAGCGCATTGTCATCCTGAGCGCAAAGTACAAATCTGGAAACTTTACGATAGAGCTCTGTTTCCGGTAAAAAAGAGCTAACCATTTCAGGAGACCACGCCAATTCAGCCGATAAATAAAACGCATCAGAATTGCTGATAATTTTTTGCTGCACTATATCAAAAGCAACTGCCGGAAAATCAATATGATTACGCATAAACCAGCCTGATACCTGATAATCAGCCGGATGGATCGGTTTGTCCGCATTATCGGCAAAATTATAATCCTGCTTGCGGGCAGCATCGTATTCAATAGTCCAGTCCCCCAGCATAAAATATCGCGGAGTACCATCAGAACGTGGCGGGAGATCAAAGCGCATAACCCCGCCTAATCCTAGACGGCCTTTACTCGCCTGTTGCAAGACATTATCGGCAGTAAACTGAAACTGGCTGGGAAATGAATTGATGCCCGGGTTTCTATTCGGGTGTCCACTTACAAAATCCGGACCATGCAAGGTGTAGGCAAAAGTATTAGTATCCAGTGGCGTAGGGCCGAGGATAACATCATCAATAAGATCATTTCTTAGCCTGACCGATAAAGCCTGCTCATCAAAAAAATCATTGACGCTAAAAGTACTGCTGGCCTCTAAGGCTTCAGGATAAACAGTCTGAATAAACTGGCCGCTGGTCACTTCAAGTGCATTGACTGAACTGCATATTAGCCAGCTGCCACAAATAGTTAACAGAGCTTTCGATACAATAGCGTGTTGTTTTATGATTGGGTTTAACATAGTTTTTATCGTTTCAATAAGGGTTGTATATAAAAGAAAACCAAAACATAGGGTGTACTGAGGAATATGCACGAAATAATTTAGGCAACCTGGAAGCGGGTGCTTCAGCCCCGTATGGGGACAG
>WTCN01000330.1 GCA_013138555.1 Methyloprofundus sp.
TTACGACCTTAATGGTATGGCAAGCAGGTTATGCTGAATTTTTTGATTTCTTTCAGTTATTTGTTCCTTCTGTGGTTAACTATCTTGTTCCTGCTTTCTTTATGTATATGGCGGTACCTGATGAGCAGCCTGTTGCAACGAATGAAGCCGCTGTTGAATTAAAGCCGGGGGCAATACAAGTCTGTGTGCTATTTATATTAACTATTGTAACTGCGGTTAGTTTTAAGCAAGTACTTCATTTACCACCTTTTATGGGGATGATGGCAGGTCTTGGTGTCTTAATGGTTTATGGCTTCAGACTTAAAACTTTATATAGCTCTGGTGAAGGTGAAGAGCGTGATGAGTTTGATATCTTCGACAAAGTACGCGATGCCGAATGGGATACATTATTCTTCTTCTTTGGTGTTGTCTTTGCTGTGGGTGGTTTAGGGTATATTGGTTATCTGGAGCTTATTGCAGCGGGTATGTACGATGGCTTAGGTCAGACACCAGCGAATATTATTGTTGGGGTTATCTCAGCGATTGTTGATAATATCCCGGTTATGTTTGCAGTATTAAGCATGAATCTGGATATGGATCTATACCAATGGTTATTAGTGACATTAACTGCGGGTACTGGTGGTTCAATGCTATCTGTGGGCTCTGCTGCGGGTGTTGCGCTAATGGGTTCATCTAACCATAAATATACTTTCTTTAGTCATATGAAATGGACACCAGTGATTGCATTAGGTTATATCGCAAGTATTTTTGTGCATTATTTGGTTAATGGCTAATACTTAAGGCATTCAGCTAACAGCTGGCTGTTCTTGAAAAGGGAGTAGAATTTTATATTCTGCTCCCTTTTTTTATTTCTGTAACATTTAACACATATTGATATGACTGAGCATAGCTGGAAACAATCCTTTGCCGCTTATATGCGCCCACAAGTACTGGGGATGTCTTTTCTTGGTTTTTCGGCAGGGCTTCCCTTTTTACTGGTTTTCTCTACTTTGTCAGCATGGCTGCGAGATACTGGAGTCACTCTATCCGTTATTGGCTTTTTTAGCTGGGTGGGATTGACTTACTCCATAAAAGTTATCTGGGCACCTGTGGTTGATCGATTGCCACTACCGCTATTAACCAAACGATTAGGTAAGCGCCGTAGCTGGATGTTACTGGCACAAGTCGGAATTTCAGTAGGGTTAATGGCGCTGGCGGAGTTAAGTCCACTCACTCAAATTGAATTAATCGCGGCAACGGCTGTGTGGATTGCTTTTTGTTCAGCGACACAGGATATTGTTATTGATGCCTATCGCATTGAAATTATTGAGCCTGAATATCAGGCAGCGATGGCAGCTATGTATGTGTTTGGCTACCGTGTCGCTTTATTGGTTTCCGGGGCAGGTGCTTTTTATATCGCCGAATATATCGGCTGGAATGCGGCTTATTCAGCGATGGCTTTATGTATGTTCGTTGGTATTGTGGCAACCTTGCTAAGTTCTGAGCCTAGGCATCAGCAGCATAAACAAACAACGGACCTGGAAAATAAAATTGAAGCGGTATTGGGTGTGCAGGCGCACAAAGGCGTGCTACAGCGTTTAAGTGCCTGGTTTTCTGATGCGGTTATCGCCCCCTTTGCCGATTTTTTTGTGCGTAACGGTAAGTTAGGCATCTGGATTCTAGCCTTGATAGCACTGTATAAAATGAGTGATATTACTATGGGCGTGATGGCGAACCCATTTTATCTGGATCTGGGTTTTAGCAAAAAGGAAATTGCGGATGTCAGTAAAATTTTTGGCTTTTTTATGACCATCTTTGGCGCTGCATTAGGAGGTGTACTCGTCATACGCTACGGCCTTATGAAACCTTTGTTATTAGGTGCTGTCTTAGTGGCTGGGACTAACCTATTATTTGTGTTACTCGCACTCTCCGAGCCGGATATACGCTTATTGGCTGTCGTTATCAGTGCGGATAATTTAAGTGGTGGTATTGCAACATCGGTGTTTATCGCCTATTTATCTAGTTTAACCAATAGTGCTTACACGGCGACACAATACGCATTATTTAGCTCGTTAATGACTTTGCCGGCTAAGTTGCTCGGTGGTTTGTCAGGCGTAATCGTTGATGGCTATGGTTATGCTGTGTTTTTTTTATATGCATCATCCGTGGGACTGCCTGCGATAATATTGGTGCTGGTATTAATGCATTTACAAAGTACAGCGACTGATAAAGCTAGGTAAATGATGAGTAGTGCAATATTATTATCCGATAATAAAGAAGTGAGTCAAATATTGGCATCCTTCATATGACCATGAAGCAGTTTACACTTTGAAATCCTATTTGAAATAAAAAACAAACGTAGCCCGTATGAAGCCTCAGCGTAATCCGGGAAATCAACGCTTCGAATACCCCGTATTACGCAGGCTTCATACGGGCTACATTTGCTAAAAAATCAAAAGTGTAAAATGGTAAATGAACGCTGCCCAAATATTGTTAATTTTCTGCTCTTTAGGTTTATTTCAAGGTTTTACAGATTTTTCAATTGCAACGATCCTTATTCTCTTAAAAAGATCCCGGCTTAGTTTGATCGTTAATACATCGCCTTTGTTAAAGCCTTTAAAGCGGTAATCGTTTGATCTGAATGTTTCTGCGGGTAGATTTCTCCACGAAGTCGTAAATAAGGCAGAATAAGGAGCTGCGCCGCCTTCCTGAATTCTTCTTTTATTTTTGAGTAACACTTCATGGCTTTCAAAATGACTTTTATTGAAAGGGAAATGGTTGATTAGCAGCAGGGGTAGAAAGTTTAACAAAGTCAGTAACAGAGAGATAAATGCGGTTGTGATAAAGCCAGTCTGATTATTTTTATCGTCAGCAAACAGTTTTTTTATCTTCGGCCAGGTAAACGTAAGATAAATGATGATTGCGACAACAAAGAACACAACTGGGATGTCATTTTTTGTCTGCAGAATGATAGAGGAATATTCTTTTTCCAGATAAGTCGTACTTGCGGCACTTATTAAGGTGATAAGCGTTAATATGCCCAGAATGATTTTTTTTTGATTTAATAATTGCATAAGTATCACTTGACCTGTCTGACACGACACATAGGCGGGGAGCAAAAGTAGAGTGAAGCCGTGCTTTTGACTATCCAGATTATTGAGCGGGTGCTTGATTATCAATCGCTAATTCAAAAGCGCCGCTTATTCCATTGACATCAACCTTATAAACGCCCGCTTTCAAGCCATTTACATCCAGTGGAATGGTTTCTTCAAAGGGAACGAGTGCTTGAGTACAGGTTTCGCCAACAGAGCGGGTTGTTATTGTCACAGTAAAGAGATTAGCCGACTTTGCAGTGTCAATGCTATCAATTCGCCCGCACCCATTGCTAAAATAACCTTTAGCGAGCACATGAATCTGCAAAGGAAAAGATTCAAGAATAAGAATCTCAATTGTCTCAATATGTGCTTTTGGCTTCTCAATAACTGTTGGAATAGGCTTTTTTAACTGCGCCTGTTGCACGGAAAAGACCATAGGATTAGTTGATTTTTGCCACAGTAGATTAGCTGAATAAATTTCTCCAGTGTCTTTTACAGCAACACAGGGAATTTCTAAAACATCTTCATGATAGCTTGCGATGCATTCAATAGTATTAGTAATTTCAGTAAATACCTGGGCTGATATTTGTCGTGTTGATCCGAATGCACCATCATAAATTGCTGAAAGAGTGGTGTTGATATCACCTTCAGCGAAAAAAACAGCATTTTGGCCGACTGTTAAAAAATCACTGCATGAGTGTTGATTAAATCCGCTTATCTTGACCTTATCAGTGCCATTGCCTTTGAAATATTGCTCAACTTGAACAGTAAGCTCTGATTCATTGACTTCTATGACGCGACCTTGAAAAACATAGCTTGCCGCCTGAACTTTTACAGCAATGCTGGCAGGCTGGGTATCTGGTGCGGGTGAACAGGCAATAGCAGGCTGAATTAAACTAAAACTTAATAGCACAAAAACAAGATAAGAATATGAGTGGTAAGTATTCATGAAATTCTCCTAAGAATGGTAGGTTTGCGTGATCAGGCTATATTCCATATTATCGAATTCGGCTTCTAAAAACAATAGCTTCAATGATAAGTGGGTGGGTTGAAATAATGTCATTCTTCTAAAGGTGGAAGACGTTGCACTATTCCACCTTGTGTATTAATTTGAGATTCTATGTTTTTTAATTGACTATGATGTGCATGGAGTGACTTATGTCAAACACAATGCTACTTCAATAAACTGTGCATTGGCCATTTTGTAGCCACGTAACTCCAGCACACCTTTGGTATTAAGAGAAATGATGATATACAGTGCGTCCGGGTAACTGGCTTGCTCTATATCTGTACTGGAAGGTATGGCAGGGGCGCTAGGGTGGGAGTGATAGATAGCAAAAAGCTGCTCGTTGTTATCACGCATATTGGCCATGGTCTGTATTTGTTGCTGGACATCCAGATTGAAAAAACGTTGTGGATTGGCGGCTGTATTTTTAATGGGGTAGCTGTGTAGAGGGGTGTTGTGCTGGCTGCTAATCAGTCCGCAGACTTCTTGTTCGGGTGTTTGCTGAGCATGATGTAGCAGGTTCTGGACGATTTTTCGGGGAATTGCGATTTCTTTGATTTTATCTGACATAGTGGTAAATGATAATTAATTGCTTGTTAGCCACTGCGCATAACTTACGCGTGGCAGATTTGCCAGATCATGCAGGCAGTGAATATTCTGGTAATGATGTTGCTGTAGTATATCGTGTACACACTGTTTCTGGTTATAACCATGCTCTAATATCAGATATCCGCCATTGTTCAGCTGCAGCTGACTTTGCTCGCTGATATGTATAATATCCTGTAGACCTTGCTGCTCTGCAATAAGGGCGCTGCTAGGCTCGAAGCGAACATCTCCTTGTGCAAGGTGCGGGTCATCTGGGTCTATATAAGGTGGATTGCTAACGATAAAGTCAAATGACTCATGCGCAACTTGAGCCAGCCAGTCACTGTGTAAAAAACGTATATCTGTTGTCTGGTTAAGTTGAGCATTTTTCTGTGCAATATGCAGTGCTTTCAGGCTGCTATCGACTGCTGTTACCTTGAGTCGTGGGCATTCGGCAGCTAGCGTAATGGCAATAGCACCTGAACCAGTGCCTAAATCTATCAGTTTTGCATCAGGTTTATGCTGAATAAGTTGCAGGCATAGTTCAATTAAGGTTTCGGTATCTGGTCGGGGGATTAATACATCTGGGTTGACATAAAAATCACGTGACCAGAACTCTCGCATGCCCGTGATATAGGCAATAGGTTGACCCTGCTGACGTTGCTTAAGTAAGTGGGTAAATTGAGCTAACTGGCTTTTATCAAGTTGTTTTTCGGGCCAGGTACGTAGATAACTACGATTTTTTTCCAGGACATGGCAAAGCAGTACTTCTACGTCCAGGTCAGCGGAATCTGAAATACCCTGCAAGCTGCTTGCCGAGGCAGCGAGCAGCGATTGAATATCAGCCACTTTGCTTAGCCTTCTTCACCTAGCTGGGTCAGTAATTCTGCCTGGTGTTCATTGATAAGAGGCTGAATAACATGTTCCAGGCCGCCTTGCATAATTTCATCCAGCTTATATAAGGTCAGGTTGATACGGTGATCTGTTATGCGCCCTTGTGGGTAATTGTAGGTGCGAATGCGCTCTGAGCGATCGCCACTACCGACTTGTAGTTTTCTGTTTTCAGAATTTTCCGCATGTTGTTTATCCTGTTCAGCAGATAAAAGGCGCGACTGTAGAACAGCCATTGCACGCGCTTTATTCTTGTGCTGTGAGCGTTGATCCTGACATTCGACGACAGTGCCTGTCGGTAGGTGAGTAAGCCGGATGGCCGAGTCGGTTTTATTGACATGTTGTCCGCCTGAGCCTGAGGCACGGAAAGTGTCAACCCGTAAGTCACTTGGGTTAATATCAATATTATCTATTTCTTCGGCTTCCGGCATAATGGCGACGGTGCAGGCAGAGGTATGTACGCGGCCTTGTGATTCGGTTTCAGGAACGCGTTGTACGCGGTGTGCACCGGCCTCAAATTTAAGTTGTGAATAAACATCTTGTCCGGCGATACGCAGGATGATTTCTCTATAGCCACCATGTTCGCCACGTGTTTCACTGGTTGTTTCTATGTTCCAGCCTTTGTTTTCTGCATAGCGCATATACATGCGCGCCAAATCGCCTGAGAAAATAGCCGCTTCATCTCCGCCAGTACCGGCGCGAATTTCCATATAGATATTGCGATTATCATTAGGGTCCTGAGGTAATAATAATATTTGTAGCTGATGTTCGATCTGTTCTTGTTGCTGTTCAGCTTCAGCTATTTCCTCTTTCGCCATATCACGCATTTCAGGGTCGTCTTCGGCAAGCATTTCTTTTGCCGCACTGATGGTTTCTTCGTTGTCCAGGAAGTTTTTATAGCAGTCAACCAGTGGGTTGATTTGAGCATATTCCTGACTTAAAGCACGAAATCTGTTTTGCTCGCTTTGTACTTCGGGTTGAGAGAGTAGGGCGGCAATTTCATCAAAACGTTCACTCAGGTTTTCTAATTTTGTTTTTATTGAGGCTTTCATTGCATGTCTTGTAATTTGAAAATTTCACGTGCTGCTGCAATGAGATCGTGCCGTTCGTTTTCGCTTGCCTTTCTCAGTTGTGTGCAGGGGGTGTGAATTAATTTATTGGTCAATGTGTGTGCAAGCTGTTGGATGACATCTTCAGGGGAGTCGCCCTTATTTAAGGCGGCGAGTGCCTTGCGCAGGCTTTCTTGCTGTAGTTGACTGGCTTGTTGGCGGTAATCGACAATGGTGGATTGTACCGTCTGTGCTTTCATCCATGATAAGAAGTGTTCAACACTGGTGTCGATGATTTCTTCTGCCTGCTCGGCAGCCTGGCGACGAGAATTCAGGTTGTCCTGAATAATGTTTTGTAAGTCATCAACGGTGTACAGGTATACATCATTAAGTTTTTCTACTTCTGGCTCAATATCGCGGGGTACGGCAAGGTCAACCATAAAAATAGGTTTGTGCTTGCGTTTTTTTATCGCACTTTCAACCAGACCTTTACCTAAAATAGGTAGTTGACTTGCGGTAGATGAAACAATAATATCTGCTTCGGCAATATGTAGCGGTAATTCAGAGAGTGCGAT
>WTCN01000090.1 GCA_013138555.1 Methyloprofundus sp.
AACACAGGCACTTGTGGTTGCAACACTAGGTACTGAGCGTGATGCACAAATTATTGATGCACTAGCGGGTGAATATAAAGAACCGTTTATGTTGCATTATAATTTTCCTCCGTACAGTGTTGGGGAGACAGGTTTTGTTGGCTCACCTAAACGTCGTGAAATCGGTCATGGCCGTTTAGCGAAACGTGGTGTTGCCGCTGTTATGCCTGATATGGCTGAGTTTCCTTATACCATTCGTGTAGTATCAGAAATTACTGAATCAAATGGTTCTAGCTCTATGGCTTCTGTGTGTGGAACTAGCCTAGCCTTAATGGATGCAGGTGTGCCTCTAAAAGCACCGGTTGCGGGTATCGCAATGGGCTTGATTAAAGAAGGCGATGAGTTTGCTGTGTTGTCTGATATTGTCGGTGATGAAGATCATTTAGGTGATATGGATTTCAAAGTAGCGGGTTCTGAGCAAGGCATTACTGCTTTGCAAATGGATATCAAAATTGATGGTATCACTTCTGAAATCATGAGCACCGCTTTAGAGCAGGCAAAAGCGGGGCGTTTGCATATTCTAGGTGAAATGAATAAGGCATTATCTTCAACCCGTGAAGAAATGTCAGATTACGCACCAAGAATTATTACTTTTAAAATTGATCCTAGCAAAATTCGTGAAGTTATTGGTAAAGGTGGTGCAACCATCCGTGGTATTACTGAGCAGACAGGTGCAAATGTTGATCTGACTGATGATGGTACCGTTAATGTCTCTTCTGTTGATAAAGCAGCAGGGGAAGCTGCGAAGAAAATCATTGAAGAAATCACCGCTGAAGTAGAAGTGGGTAAAATCTACGAAGGTAAAGTGGCTCGTTTAATGGACTTTGGTGCATTTGTTACGATTCTTCCTGGTAAAGATGGCCTAGTACATATTTCACAAATCACTAATGAGCATGTTGACAAAGTCAGCGATAAGTTATCGGAAGGTGATATTGTTAAAGTAAAAGTATTGGAAATTGACCGCCAGGGTCGTGTAAGACTGAGCATGAAAGAAGTAGATAAAGAAGAAGGCTAATTGCTTAAGCTTTATCAACGAAAAAAGGGCCGCGAGGCCCTTTTTTTATGGGAAAAATTTTAATAAATAGCGATAGCAATAAGGCATTTCATGGCAGACAATAACTGGCAATTCTGGATCGATCGAGGGGGGACTTTTACCGATATAGTTGCGCGTGACCCACAGGGACGATTGCAAACTTTAAAACTATTATCCGAAAATCCTGAACTCTATAAAGATGCTGCCCTTGAAGGGATAGGACGTATTTTAAATATCCCCAATGATAGCTGCAAAGCCGACTCTATTAGCGCAGTAAAAATGGGTACGACAGTAGGAACTAATGCTTTATTAGAGCGCGCTGGGGAAGATGTGGCTTTGCTAGTGACTAAAGGCTTTAGAGATGTATTACGCATTGCCTATCAAAATCGGCCAGATATTTTTGCGCTAAATATCCAGTTACCTGAATTGCTTTATCAAATGGTTCTGGAAATTGATGAACGAGTCAGTGCGCAGGGTGATGTGTTGCAAGCGATTAATAAGCAGCAAGTCACTCATGAATTGCAACAGATTTATGATAGCGGTATTCGTGCGCTGGCGATTGTATTGTTACATGCATGGACGTATCAAGAGCATGAATTGCAATTGTATCAAATTGCTCAAGCCATTGGATTTACACAAATTTCGCTATCACATCAGGCAAGTCCTTTGATGAAAATGGTCAGCCGGGGCGACACCACTGTCGTCGATGCGTATTTATCACCGTTATTAAAGCACTATGTTAAACAAGTGGCAGAGGGACTGCAACAGAGTGAGAGCAGTAATTGTCGGCTGTTATTTATGCAGTCCAGTGGTGGGTTAATTGCAGCTAATCGCTTTCAAGGGAAAGATAGCATTCTATCAGGCCCTGCGGGTGGCATAGTCGGTGCGGTGAGTATCAGCAGACAGGCAGGCTTTGACAAAATCATCAGTTTCGATATGGGCGGGACTTCGACCGATGTTGCGCATTATGCTGGTGAACTGGAACGCAGTTTTGAAACCGAAGTCGCAGGAGTTAGAATGCGTGCGCCGATGATGTCTATCCATACGGTTGCAGCGGGGGGGGGGTCGCTATTATTTTTTGATGGTATGCGCTATCGTGTCGGTCCTGAATCTGCGGGTGCAAATCCGGGACCAGCCTGTTATCGACGCGGTGGTCGGTTAACGGTGACTGATGCGAACTTAATGTTAGGCAAATTGCCGTTATTTCCTGAAGTGTTTGGTCCACAAGGAAACTTGCCGCTGGATGCCGAGAAAGTACAGATGCTGTTTACCGAGTTGAGTCAGAAAATAGCAGCAGCGACTGGAAAGCTTCAAGTGCCTGAACAGCTCGCTGAAGGTTTTTTAAAAGTCGCTGTGGAAAATATGGCCAATGCCATTAAGCGTATTTCGGTACAAAAAGGTTATAACGTCACGGACTATACTTTGTGCTGTTATGGTGCGGCGGCAGGACAACATGCCTGTCAAGTCGCAGATAGACTGGCAATGCAACGCATTTTAATACACCCTTTTGCAGGTGTGTTATCAGCGTATGGGATGGGGCTGGCAGATTTCCGACTGCTAAAAACAGCGGCATTAGAACAACAGTTGAGTAGGGTGGCTGAAGCTGATTTACAGAGATTATTAGCAGATTTAGCGACAGCAGGATGCAAGGAGATGTTGGCGCAAGGAGTCGAATCTGAACAAATTAAGACTGAATCACGACTGCAATTGCGTTATTTAGGAACGGATACCGCCTTGGCTGTTAATTTTGCCGATAAAGCCACTATGCTCAAGGCATTTGAACACAAATATCGACAACAATTTGGTTTTATCTACCCCGATAAAGCGATTGTAGTTGAATCTTTGCTAGTAGAAGTGATTGGTATTAACCAAACGCTAGAGGATGAAGTGAGTGAACTGCAAACAGACACAACTTTATCAGCAGAAATTATGCAACAAATGTTTTGCGCCGGAGAGTGGCGAACAACACCCGTGTACCGGCGTGAGAAAATACCAATGGACTGCGTTATTAAAGCGCCGGCAATTATTGTCGAACCTACAGGAACGACAGTCCTGGAATTAGGCTGGCAAGCCGAACTCAATGCACAAAGGCAATTAGTGCTAACGCGCTATCAGCCAGTAGCACAGCAAATGGCGATAGGCACGAGCGTTGATCCTATTATGCTGGAAATTTTCAATAAGCTGTTTATGTCGATTGCCGAACAAATGGGCTATGTTTTACAAAATACCGCCTATTCAGTCAATATTAAGGAGCGCCTGGATTTTTCCTGTGCGATTTTTAATCATCAAGGGGAGTTAGTTGCGAATGCGCCGCATATTCCCGTGCATTTAGGCTCTATGGGAGAGTCGGTGCAGGCTTTGTTGGCGAGTCAGCAAGATAATATGCAAGCCGGGGATGTGTTTTTATTAAACTCACCCTATCAAGGGGGCACACACCTGCCTGATATTACTGTGATTACGCCTATTTTTTCACAGCTGAAATTATTATTTTTTGTTGCCTCACGCGGTCATCATGCTGATATAGGGGGAATAACGCCAGGTTCCATGCCTTCGAATAGTACTGTGATTCAGCAAGAAGGCTTATTAAGTGATGCCTTGAAAATCATTGTGCAAGGCGAATTTCAACAGCAAGCTGTGCTGGACTGGTTAAACAGTGGTGATTACCCCGCACGTAATCCTGAGCAGAATATTGCCGATTTACAGGCGCAGATTGCAGCTAATGAAAAGGGTGTACGTGAATTAAAACAGATGGTTAAGCAGTATTCTTTGACCACTGTACAGTCCTATATGCAGCATGTACAGGATAATGCCGCCGAATGTGTACGTCAGGTACTGGATGATTTAAAGGGTGGAGAATTTTGCTATGCGATGGATAATGGAGCGAAAATAGCCGTTAAAATCAGCGTAAATCAACAGCAACGGCGAGCGACAATTGACTTTAGCGGAACTAGCCCACAGCAAGCGAATAATTTCAATGCACCTGCTGCGGTGTGTAAAGCGGCGGTATTATATGTCTTTAGAACCCTGGTTGCTGATGATATTCCCTTAAATGCCGGTTGCCTAAAGGCACTGGATATTATTATTCCCGAAAAGTCGATGCTAAGCCCGCAATATCCGGCTGCGGTCGTTGCGGGTAATGTCGAAACCTCACAATATATTGTTGATGCACTCTATGGTGCTTTAGGTGTACTGGCTGGTTCGCAGGGAACGATGAATAACCTGACTTTTGGCAATAAACAATACCAGTATTATGAAACCATCTGCGGTGGTGCAGGCGCAGGGAAAACCTTTGCCGGGTGTGATGCGGTACATACGCATATGACTAATTCACGTATGACTGACCCCGAAGTGCTGGAATGGCGATTTCCCGTACGTCTGGAAGAATTCTCGATACGTGCCGATAGTGGTGGTCGAGGTAAATATCAAGGGGGCTGTGGTGTTATCAGGCGGATTCGATTTTTACAGCCGATGAGCGTGAATATTTTATCCAGCCATCGCTTGTTCCCCCCCTTTGGACTCGCGGGAGGTGAGGCGGGTAAAGTGGGTATTAATCAGCTTTTAAGAAAAAATGGTACTAAGGAAGTATTAGCAGGACAAAGTCAGCTTGAAGTCAGGGCAGGGGATGCATTGCAAATTGAAACGCCGGGTGGGGGTGGGTATGGTAAATAAATTTCCACTTTAAATTATTATAAACTTATATAGGATGTGCTGAGGCACGAAGCGCATCATGCTAAAAGGTGCGCTTCGTGCCTATCAATAAGGCATATAGAAATTATTTACCTGAGAATCTATAGCATGCTACGATCATGATAATAGTGTTCTACAAAATATAGGGCTCTATCACGTTAATTTTTTAAATTGAGTACTTAGATTATGGATAACGCTTTTCCTCAAATAGAAATCCTGCCTAACCAGGCTCCTTTTAATCAGCCAGAAGGCCCCCAGAAACCTTGGTATGCAGTTCACAGGTTTGTTGTTTTTGCAATGACTTGTTCACTCAGTGCAATCATTAGTCTAGGTTACGTCTATAGCCGTCCAGCCCTTTTTCGAAGCTATGCCACTTTATTGA
>WTCN01000059.1 GCA_013138555.1 Methyloprofundus sp.
TATCCACCCTTTCATATTTTTTGTTTCAACAACAAAAATGCCATACTTTGAAACAATAATATGGTCTATTTGAGTGCTTCCATCTTGAGTTGCTAAGGTCACATTTTTTATCAGGTGATGCCCTTTATCAAGAAATAGTTTGGCACTGAAATTAACCATAAACTCGCCCATAGCACCTTTAAACCATGCTGATTTAAATAGTCTGGCGATAATAAAGAAAGGGGCTAAATACCAAAGAACGCCAAGTATTTGATTGAGTATAGGGGTAAAATTCATTATTTTTTTGGTTTTTAATAACTGTAAAACTGAGGATAGAGTCAATAGTGGCAAGTGATCCGCCCTATGTGGAGCCGCATCCAGGGGAAAATCTGAGAGAAACTCGCCCTTACTCGATTAGCTTCTGATGCTTAAAATGCAAATAACTCTTGAAGAGAAGCGCATAATTTAACCTGAGTGTTATCATTAAGAACACCTAAATTTTTAACTAACCTGACTTTATCAACTGCTCGCATTTGATCTAAGAGTATTAAACCTTTTTTACCTATAAATTCACACTCAACTCGACAAGGATATGCAAAACCTTTGCTTGTCATGGGTGCAACAATAACAGTTGATAATGCTGACATTTCATTTGGAGAAATAACAACACAAGGTCTTGTTTTATTAATTTCCCGACCTTTCGTTGGATTCAAGTTTACAAGCCACACGTCAAAGCGACCAATATTAGACTTTACCATTCCAATTCATTATCAGAAGTTAATTCAGAATTTAGCCATTCACAATCCATAGGCTCTTTTCCCTGATTAGCTATTTGGTTGGCAATTAACTCAGCCCACCCTTTCCTAGGTTCATTGATTGGAGCAATTAAAAGGCCATCATTCAACACTGTAAATTTTAGCTCTTTCCCTTCGAGCTGAGCTTGCTCTATCAATGGTTTAGGAATTCTGATTCCTTGAGAGTTACCAATTCTGACTAAATGAGCCATAAAATATCCTCTACAAACAAAAAGTAACTATATTGTAATTACTTGGTATTTGCAAGATATAGTTGATTTTCATTTGAAGCTAATGTAATCAAAGGGGTTTTGAAAATACTAATAAATATCAACAAAATAATTGTTTATTTCTTTATTGTATGGTATAAATAAAAGTGACTAAAAAGTCACGCGCCGTGAGGCGCTCATCCGACTAACAAGGAAACCAAAATGTGTAACAAAGTAACACTTCCATTTGTTTGGAATAAAATTGAATTCAATAAATATACCAATAACCCTACTAAATGGTCTGGCATCGCCGGTATTTATATATTTTTATCCCATAATAGAAACCTTCTCTATGCTGGACAGACCAGCGACTTTCATAATCGCTTAAAACATCACGAAAAAATACCCCTTGCCCTTCGTCTAGGCTTACAAAACATTTACGCCACACCAATATCTTCTCAAGACACTCGCAACTCTCTTGAAAAGAAATTAATTCAACACTATCAACCACCTCTTAATACCAAGCTTAAAAAACCTCCAACTTTTGGTTCTAAACTTGTATTACAACAACCCACTCCATCACCTCATAGTCAGATACCAAAATTAGGTTTGTCACCCTCTATTGAAAACAGACCTAATCTTTCTCCACCACTTGGTCTCGGACAACTACCTTTAGATTCTTCATCACTTCAGAGTAAAATGCCAAAATTAGGTTTGCCACCCTCTATTGAAAACAGACCTAATCTTTCTCCACCACTTGGTCTCGGACAACTACCTTTAGATTCTTCATCACTTCAGAGTAAAATGCCAAAATTAGGTTTGTCACCCCTTAATAATTCATAATCTATAACCTTCTAACAGCTGTAAGTTTTTACAGATTTACAGCTTACACCTAATCTTATTTTTCAATGGGACACCTCAGGATCAGACTCGATTGAAATTGACTTATTTGCATAACCAAGAATAACTGGGACCAGAGTAAACTTAAAAATAGCTGTGACTTCAGTTATTCCAAAATCACTCGGAATAGATTCTACTTCACTTCATTCATAAATCCCCCACTCACCAAAGCTGAGGAAATAAAAACTCGACTGCCGTGGTTGATAACATAAGTTCAATATCGCGCCTAGGCTTTGCATTAATTAACCCTTCATCATCCATTTGTTTTAATATGGGTCTCAAAGTTTGCTCCCCTTTGCCTAGGTGTTGAACTATCGCAGCTCTATTCATACTTCCCTTTTCAAGTAAAAGCTTGTATATATCACGTGCTGCAATCTTTAATAATGGCAAATTTCCAGGTAAGCCCCCTTTCGCACGCATTTCAAAATAATAATCAACCCTGATACCAAGTTTTCTTGGCTCTAAAAGGTTTGAGAAATACTCTACTTGATCAAGTGCTGTATCAATAAAATACTTAGTAAAATAAATGAGTCCAGCATTTGATAAAATCCCCCTGCCATCTGTAGCACCCTGTCTGGGTTTATCTGCCTGGGCTAAAGCAGCATAATAAGATTTTGTATCTCGGCCAAAACCTCTTGTAATAGACCACAAGCCATAACCTTCAAAACCAGCACTACGCATATAACAATCGGTAAGCAGGCGTATAACTCTCCCGTTTCCATCTTGAAATGGATGAATCCATGCTAACCTATGATGAAGTGCAGCAACTGCAGCCACTTTCGTTGTTCCATGAATTTTTTTAAGATTAAACATCTCTTCTAGCCAACTCATGTATCTATCAATCTCTTCACAAGGAGGGGGAACATGCTTTCCTACTTGAACAAGGTTTTTTCGATACTCTCCTGGATTAACAAGTAATAATTTATTCTCGGAATCAAAGGTGTCATGTCCATTTTTATCCTTTACTGTCAGTAAAGAGCTCGGTAATCCATCATAAAAAGATCTATGCAGCTCCTTAATAAATATCTGACTGTTGATTATTTCTGAGCTTGCACCCATTTTCTTAAATTTTATTTGAGCTTCAAGGTGGGCTAATAACTCTAAGATTGAGTCAGGGCTATCCTCTAGGTTTTCCTTTGCTTTTTCCTGAGTTCCCAATAAATCTTTGGGGTGAGTAGAGTTCCCTTCTATACGATTACTATAGTAGCAATTAACCAGCCTAAGAAGCCATTCGGTTGAACTACGAATTGACTCTGGAATCGTTTGATTAAGAGCGGCATCCGCTCTATGTAACTCAAGTATTTTATCTTCGTATTCGCCAAGTGCCTGGGAAGGTAAAAATGGTGTTATGCTTATCATTACCGCTTAAATTTAATATAAAAAACATTTATTATAAGTAACTTACAATAAATATTCAGAATTATTTATCTATAAAAATACCGGTTATTATTTTAAGGCGGGGGAAATATTAGGGGCGTAGGCTTTAGCCTACACCTTTCAGCCACTGAATTTACTGCTCTAATATAAACTTAGCCAGACCCTTAGCTTGCTCAGCAGTTAAGTTAGCCATTGGCGGCATAGGTATTTCTCCCCATTTACCAACGCCTCCTTTTTGAATAGAGGTGGCAAGCATATTTTGTGCCTGAGCTTCTTGTTTATATTTAGCAGCAATATCTTTGAACGACGGGCCAAGCACTTTATTGTCTATCGCATGACAGCCCATACAACCACTAGAAGTCAGTAGCTCTTGTGCCTGTGGTTCTCTGTTAGTTTTGGGCTGGCTGCTGTTAGCTGAGGCTGCTATCACTTCACTATCCGTTGCTTTTGCCGTGCCATAAACAACGGCTAGATAGGCTCCAATGCTTTTAATATCTGTTTCACTCAGCATAGCACCATAAGAGTGTTTCATTTTAGCGACTTCGGCGGTCCATTGCGCTTGGTTCATGCCAGGAGGCTGATAAAAGATATAATCTACAGAGTGACAAATCATGCACTTTTGAGTGGCAAGCTGATACCCCGCTAATTCAGATTTAGGTAGCTTAGCCGTTTCTGGAGGTAATTTTATTTGCTTTGGGGCTGCAAAACTTGACGCTGAAGTCGTCAAAAAAATGAAGCTGAAAGCGAGGATTGAGTGAATAGCTTTTGTGCTTTGCATGACTGATCCTTAAATAATGGTAACAGGCGTGGTTTCAACCGCGTGACGACGATAACCACCAGGGTTCCAATCCGCCTTAAGAGGCTGTATTTCGCCTGCTCTATTGCTAGCACGTACCATCAGTGCTGTGCGGCCTATCTGAGTAAAGCTTATATCTAATTTCCATTCACGAAATGAAAATCGCCCCAAACTTGCAGATAATTTTGCCGCTCTCCATGTGCGCCCGCCATCAATAGATACATCAACACTTTTTAAGCCTTCGCCACTATCAAAAGCAATCCCCTTTAATTCCACTCGACGGTTAACAGGCAATTCTCCTCCTGCCATCACACTGGTGATAAAACTACGCACTGGCAAAGTAGAAATAGGTCGTGTTTTATCTGCTACCGTACCTGGTGCAACGCACATGCAGTCATTATCAGGAATACGGTAGCCTTTATTCATAAAATAAGCATCATGTCCTTTATAGCTATGATCTAACACCACAATATCTGATAAATGTTTCACCCAGTAAGTACCAAAGTAGCCAGGGACAATTAATTTAAGCGGATAACCATTTAAGAAAGGGAGATCTTCGCCATTCATTGCCCATGCTAGCATCGGCTCAGGGCTGAGTACATGTTCAATATCCAGAGTTTTATGAAAATCGGGGGTTGTAGGGAGAACGGGCTTATCTAGGCCATTGAAAACAACCTGTTTGGCATCCGATAACACGCCTGCTTTTTCTAGCACAGCCTTTAGTGGTACACCCGTCCATCGCGCATTACCCATTGCTCCATGACTTAACTGTGCACCGAACACACGCGGCGAAGAATAACCACGACTGTTTCCCGAACATTGATTAACAGCAACAAGCTCAACTTGTTCAACAATGGACTTAAGTTCATCTAGTGATAAGCTTAAGGTTTTTTTAACAGCACCTCTGATCTTAAGGCGATAATCAGCCAAGTCGATAGAGGTAGGAAAGTTCGCCAGATGATAACGCACGTAAAATGCATCATTTGCAGTAATCACACTCTCATTAAAGGTACTAAAGGGAGTTTCCAAGTGTGGGGGGCGGCTATGCACAAGGATTAGCTTACGCTTTTCTGGAAATTGTACTAAGGGGCGCTCACCCCCGGCAAAAGTAACACCTTCACCTGTATCTTGTGCCGCACGACTTATTAATGGAGCAGCCAAAGCAAGTGTGCCAGCATTACGTATAAAACGACGGCGCGAGCGTATAAGTTTATAGTTATTGTCAGTCATATTATTAAACTTCCTTGGTGATGAGAATTAAGTCATTGTTGCTTATTAAAGATCTCCTTTTTACTCACAAAAGTGTAAACCAGTTCTCATTATGTGTATAGTCACATTTATTTATACTTATCCATGTGTTTTATGCATATTGACTGATTTGAAATGCTTGCACCATGCACGAACTTTAGCAAGATGTCAGAATTTT
>WTCN01000302.1 GCA_013138555.1 Methyloprofundus sp.
CTTTTATTCCTACTGATTATGAAGGAGTCTCTGAACTAGGGCTGATTTCTGGTGGCGGTATGTTTGTTGGTTTAATCGTGTCACTCACTTTATTACCGGCCTTATTAAAAGTATTTTCCATCAAAAATCTCACTCACACACAAGTCACTAAGCTTCCTGGCTGGCTATGCACGTTTCCATTTCGCTATGCAAAGGCTATCCGGTATGTCTCTATTTTACTGGCCATTGCTGCCACTTTTTCAATCAATTATGTTTATCTGGATTCAAACCCCGTTAACCTTAGAGATCAGAGTAGTGAATCTGTTGTCGTATTTAAAGAGTTATTACAGTCAAAAGATAGATCACCTTTTGTATTGATTGGTTTAAGTGATTCTCTGGAAAATGCAGATAATCTGGCTGCACAAGTGGAACAGCTAGCGACAGTCAATAAAGCCATCAGCTTAAGCAGTTTTGTTGCTAAAGATCAGGAAGATAAACTGGAAATGATTGAAGACTTAGGGTTTATCCTTGGTGCTGATCTGGGGAGTTTTGATCGCCCGCTGGAAAGTGCAGATTCCCGTCAAGGTCTGCTTGATTTACAAACTAAAATTACTTTGGCATTAGCTGATTCCTCAGATAAAGCGTCACCTGAACTATTACAAAAACTGCAGCAAGATATTAATAGCTTTATTGGTTTTGCTGATGCAGCAGAGCTGCCGGTTTCAATATATCAACAGCTGGATAACAGTATATTAGGCTTATTTCCCCATACCATGCAGCAATTGAACACTAGTTTGCAGGCTTATGCCTTTGGCTTAAAGGATATTCCGGCTTATATCAGCAAAAACTGGGTGAGTGCTTCAGGTATTTATAAAGTGATTATTGATCCAAAAAATGACCTTAATATTGCTAAGAATTTATCTGCGTTCGCGACTGAGGTACAGAGTGTTGATGACTCTGTTACAGGCTTACCCGTCTCTGATCTGGCGGCAGGAGAAGTGATTACCAAAGTCTTTATTCAGGCATTTTCGACCGCAATTATTGTTATTTTTCTGGTTTTACTTATTCTTCTCAGAAGTTTGCGCAATACTCTGCTGGTTATCTGGCCGTTATTGCTGGCTGGACTGCTCACGGTGGCGGCAAATGTACTGTTGCAAAACCCATTCAATTTTGCCAATATTATTGCTTTACCTTTATTAATGGGCATGGGGGTTGATAGTGGAATTCATATTATGCACCGCCTGTATGCTGGCATTAATGAAAATGAACACCTGCTACAGACAAGTACCGCGAGAGGTGTGTTCTTTAGTTCATTAACGACACTGCTTAGCTTTACCAGCTTGGCATTTACTAACCATGAAGGGATTGCTAGCATGGGGCTGTTGTTGGCGATCGGGATTTCATTTACATTAATTTGTACTTTGATTGTCTTGCCTGCATTTAGTGCTAAACGAGTGCCTCTTTAGTCGAGCTTGTATCTTGTGTTTATTGGGCATCCTTCATTTCTTGGTTGACACTTTTTTTATTTAACAAGCGTAGCCCGTATGGAGCTTGCGTAATACGGGAAAACCAGCGGCTCGAATGTCCCGTATTCCGCAAGCTCCATACGGGCTACGTTTATATTCTTGATTCATATAGATTATCGAAGTGAAAACTACTTTTATGGTCATATGAAAGATGCCGTTTATTGCTATTATTTATATTTGGAGAGAGCGTTTTGAAAATAGTTTTTGTTGCTGATAATGTGGATGGAGAAAAATCAGGAGGGGTTGTTTCTACACGACGTTTTATTGATTATTTCAAGAAATCAGATGATTTAACGGTTATTAGCAGCGGTAAGCCAGAAGATAATAAAATTGTTTTTCCAGCCTTTTATATCCCCTTTGCCAAACAGCAAATGCAGGCGATGGATTTTTTATTTGTCTGGCCCGATAAAAAAATATTGGCAGAGGCAATTAAAGAGGCAGATTTAGTGCATATTCAATTTCCTTTCTTTTTGGGCTATCAAGCCTTGAAAATTGCCCGAAAAATGAATAAACCAGTGGTTTTTGGCTTTCATGTACAGCCCGAAAATCTGATGTGGAATATTGGCCTGGATTATGAATGGTTAAATTCTTTTCTGTATCGTTTCTTTATTCGTACTTTCTATAACAAGGCAGATCTGGTTTTATCGCCGAGTGAGTTTGGCAAGAAAATGTTAGAGAAATTTTCTCTTCAAGTTCCGATTGAAATAGTATCGAATGGCTTACCAGAACAGTTTAAACCTAGGCAGTGTATTAAAGAGCCAGAATTTGAAGATAAATTTGTTATTTTAATGGTTGGACGACTGGCGAAAGAGAAACGGCATGATTTAGTGATGCAAGCCATTAAACAATCCAGGTTTAAGGACAAAATTCAATTAGTTGTCACGGGGCAGGGGGCATTAAGAGCTGAGCTAATTGATCTGGGTAATACCTTGCCTAATCCGGCATTTTTTGAATATGTCAGCCAGGAAAAGCTCATTTCTTTATTTAATAGCGCAGATTTGTTTATTCATGCTTCTGAGATTGAGCTGGAAGGCATGGCTGTTTTAGAAGCTATTGGATGCGGTTTGCCTGCCTTGATCAGTGATGCTGAACACAGTGCATCTGCCCAGTTTGCATTAAATGACGATTTTTTATTTTCTGCTGGAAACCTTGAAAGTTTGACGATTAAAATGGACTATTGGATTGAGCACGAAACAGAGTTAAAAGAATCTAAAGTGGCCTATCTGGAAAAGGCTCAGGATTATACCTTTGATGCCAGTGCCCAGCATGCGCGATCGCTTTATAAAGAATTAGTGAAGAAGCATAATGCTGCTTAAGATTTAGTCTATTTTTCTCGTGTGTGATATGGGAAAATCTTATGTTTAAATTTCTACCTGGCATTATTTTTGTTCAGTTGCTTACTGGCGGCTTGGTTTTGATGGCTTTTAACTGGTCGTATGATTTTCAGCTAATTATCGTTATTGTTTTTATTGCACTGATTAGTAGCATTTTGGCAGCTTTCTGGTTTGCATCAATTGCACGCAATATCTATATAGATGATCAGGCGACCTTACTGGAACGGCATGCACAAGACCGGGAAAGCATTTTAAAGGAATCAGAGCGTGAAAAAGCCGGTGTTATTGAGGAAAAATCCCAATTAAAGGAACAGCATGCCCGTGAGCGGGAAAGAATTCTGTTAGATGCCGAACGTGATAAAGCAAACACTATCGCAGAAAGCTATCAAAAAATTGCCCTGGAAAGTAGAAAAGCCCATGCAAAAGCCAATTTCAAAGTAGGGGCGGTCTTTGCGGCAGCGGTAGGGGCTGGAGGGATTATGATCTTTAGCCAGTTAGTGACAGTAGGGGTGATGGTGCTGGTTGCATCTGGGAGTGGCCTGAGTGGCTATGTTTTAAGGGCCAGGCATGAACGCATATCCAGAAAAAAACAGTTAGCAATTAACGAGAGGAAAATGCTGGCAGACCAGTCAGAGATACCACCTGAGCAGAAATAGGTGTAGGGTGGGCAGGTTTCTTTAACCCGCCGGGATAGTAATTATTGGCACACCACTGGGTGCTTGAGGGGCCTGAAGCATATACAGATAAGTTAACAGGCCAAAAGCCTGCTTGCTGACATGGTCGGAGTGTTCAATATAGAACCAGTAGTCCTGATATTCGATAGCAACAAAAGCATGATCTGGCTCTTTTTCAGAAGAGCGTATATGTAAAGGGACAAAAAAATCATTGTTTTCTATTTTGCTGACTTCAGTATTAAGTTCGACGAGTTTTTCTTGCATATGAGCGTTGGGTACTTCTACGCCATGTGATAGAAATCCCATCAAGGTGAGTAGCGAGCGTAACTTGATAGTGATTTCATCCGGCTTTAGATTGGTTTGCCGATCGGTAATGCGGAATTTAGAAATATCTGGATTTAGGCGTAGAACTTTTTTAAACCTGTTAATTAGTTTCCGGGTTTCCGGAGCGGGGTTTTGCTCAAAAACAAGATAGCGGTTTTTTGCATCTTTGCCCTCGCCATGATAACTATCAAAGCCATTATGTTTTCCCAGTTCTACTATGAGTTTTACGGCAAGTTCAAATTTCTCCATCTGTTTGATCTGTTCATGAGATAAAACCGGACCAAAGGCTGAATTATTGAGATGACTCAGGCGTTCGAAACTCATCATGATTAATTGTCCGGCAGGCCAGCCGGATTGAGCCAGAGAAAAAATGGACGTACTGGAGATCGGGGTTAACATCTGGTGGGCAAATTCTTCGCCGCTCAAGGGGCTATAGGAAATAGTTGGCCGATCTATATAGGTTGCCCCGAAGCCTCCGCTAGCAGAGCCGGCTGCTCCCGCTATATTGGCATTACCGAGATAGACATATTGGGAAAGTACTGAGCTGACGGAGAGAAAAACCGGCACATCACGATAACGCAAACGTACCAGATTAAGTAACATTTGTTGATTAGTAGATTGCCCAATTGCCTGATTATAATCAAATCGGTCAGGTACGACACGATCAGTTCCGAATGATGAACAGGCTGTCAGCGTTAAGCTTGCAATAACAGTGGCAAGGCAACGTGTGACTAGCTTACGCTGATAAAGAGTATATGTGTACGCCTTATCTAGAATTTTCCCCGCTTGATGAATAGTCATTTTTAAATATGAATGGGTCATGTGGTTTTTTAAAATCATGCCTGAGTCCAGCTATAGGCTTTCAGAAATTAAATTTCCACTTTGAATCATAGGATGTGCTGAGGCACGAAGCGCATCGCGCTAAAAGGTGCCGTGCCACTAAGCCGGTAGGGGTAGCGATGTATAATATGCAAGAGGTATAGCTATTCAGTCAATGCCTGAAGTAACAGAGTGAGTCATCAGCTTTGGTGAATTGAGGATAGAAACGGAGGGGGCATAGAAAAGCAGTTGATTTTTTTCTCTAGGGCTCAAGCCTTTCCGGGAGAGATTTATGATGCAGTCGGTTTATGGTGTGTAAAAAGACATCCAAGCCTAACGGCTATGGAGGTCTTTATTTATTTTCTTCGCCCGTGTAATAACAGGCTTTACTCTCATGCGGTAGTTCCAGATTCGCTTTGTTGACGGTGTGTACCGATGTTGCTGGCAACAGTCGCGGTTGCAAATAGCGCCGAGGATATGATGAATTCACCAGAAAAAAAGCCAAATAAGCCGCTCATAAAGACGATTGCAGTCAAAATATCTTTGTAAAAATTGTTCATAAGTAAGTTCTCGTATAATGAATAAAATTAGGTTAATTAAAACCATGCAGTTATTATATAAGACAATATTTATTTCACAATAGATGTATAGGACAATAGATTGTTTACTAATTGGATACAATTAGGTCGTGTATGTGTCATTTCGGATCAAGGGTTTAATAAGACCCGAAAGTATGATGCAGTCCTTGGCTTCACAGTCGCGTAACCATTACGCAACTGTGGCTCTGTGGAGCCAAAGAAACGTCATTCCTGCGTAGGCAGGAACAAGTCAGGCTCGGGTATTCGCTCTTATAGGGAGTAAATCAGCAAATATGTGGAGGGTAAAAATCAGGTGAGTCTCAATGTAGGGCAGCCCCGCGTTTAATGCTTGTTTCTGTCCTGCTTTTTATGGTCATAACGCGGTGTGCATGGAGAATAATCAAACGGTTCTGTTTTCAGCGGCCCTGTTTTTATTAGAATAATTATGCTTAGCTACTTGGTAAAACTTTTACACAGTGCTATGTATCTTGTATGTATCTTGCGTTATGATGGACAGTATATATCTTTTGCTTGCGCAAAACCTTGAAAAAAGAATGTTAAATTTATGAGCGAAAACTCAGAAAAAAAATTGGACTTTAGTGCCATAACCGATCCTTATGCACAGCGTGAGGCTGAGAAATATGAACAGCCAATACCAAGCCGCGAGTTGATTTTGCAGCTGATAAAGGAAGGTGGGCGGCC
>WTCN01000110.1 GCA_013138555.1 Methyloprofundus sp.
AGGCCACGGTTAGCCCCGGTAATTAAAACTGTTTTCATAGTATATTCCTAAAACTGCGAGCCAAAGCTAAACTGGAATGATTGTAACTCATCCCCTGGTTGATCATTTAAAGGTATTGCATAACTGATTTGTAAAGCACCAAAGGGTGATAACCATTTGGCAGCTACCCCTGTCGAATATCTAAAGTCGTCAAAAGATAGGCCAGACTCTATCCGAGAATAACATGTCACATCGCTTGGTTTACAATCGGGGTTACCTTCATCATAATCTATATAACCACCCGCCACTGTTCCTATATCAAAGAAAGCCATTAATCGCACTGACTCGACATCTGACATAAATGGAATAGGGAAAATAAGCTCTGTATTCCCTAATATCTTGATATTACCCCCATAAGGTCTAGGCTCTGTGCCATTAAAATTACAAGTACCATTACAATTATCACGCGGCCCCAGAGTATTATCTCGCCAACCACGTACCGAGTTTACACCACCGGCAAAATAATTTTCAAAGAAAGGTAAACTTTCCGTATCTCCGTAACCATCACCATAAGCGGCTGAAACCATAAACTTTAAAACTAAATCTTTTGCGACACTAAAATAATGTTGATCTTTTGCACTCAGTTTATAGTAAGTTAAATCACTACCAGGAATGGTAACCAATGCAGAGAGTCGCTGCTGGCTTCCTGAGTTCGGAAAAATTGGCCTATCTAAAGTATCTCTCACCCAGCCTATAGAAAAAGGAAAGGTTAAAAACTTGTCTCCATTTTCATGTATCCAGACAGGCAGTTCAGGCGGGGCAAACTCACCAGCCTTTAATGTCGTATGCTTAACATTCACCCCAAAATTAAAACGCTGATTCTCATTAATGGGAAAGCCTAAGTTAAAACCTCCACTAATGACATCAGTCAGATAATTTGAAATATTGGCCTCTTGAGCATCCGTTTTCTTGTATAGAAAATTATACCCAATACTTACCCCATCACGCGTAAAATAAGGATTTGTAAAACTCAGACTGTATAAAGTTGAAACATCACTTTTATTAAAATTAACACTGACTCGTTTACCTGAGCCAAAGATATTGTCTTGAGTCACACTGGCATTATAGATAATACCCTGTGTTTGCGAATAACCGATACCGGCCATTAAATTACCGGATGACTTTTCAGACACGGAGAAATTTAAATCTAATTGATCTCTCGTCCCAGGCACCAAAGGTGTTTCTATACCGACATTCTCAAAATAACCCAACTGATTGAGTCGCTGTTTAGAACGTTCAATTTTTATGGATGAAGCCCATGCCCCTTCCATCTGACGCATCTCTCTACGTAAAACCTGATCACGTGTTTTGGTATTTCCCTGAAAACTAACCCGTCTGACATAAGCACGATTTGCAGGATCAACAAAAAAAGTCATATCGACTATTTTTGTGTCATTATGAATATCAGGCACCATATTCACATTGGCAAATGCATAACCTTCTTCACCTAGGCGATCAGAAATCGCTTTTGATGTCAGGGTTGCATTCTTGCGTGAAAAAATTTCACCTGGCCCTACTTGTAATAAGGCAATCAGCTCCTCAGGATTGACGACTAAATTACCGCTTAATTTGACTTTACCCAGGGTAAACAACTCCCCTTCGTCTATATTGACATTAATATAAATATCTTTTTTATCCGGCGTTATTTCAACCTGAGTCGACTTAATAACAAAATTAATATAGCCACGATCTAAATAATAGGAACGTAGACGCTCCAGATCTGCTGATAATTTTTGCTTGGAATATTGATCGTCTTTAGTATAAAAAGACAACCACCCGGAAGTACTTAACTCAAATAGATCAACCAGGTCATCTTCAGGATAAATTTTATTGCCAATAATATTCACCGATTTAATCTTGGCAACAGCCCCTTCGGAAATATTAATGGTAATATTGACCCTATTCCTTTCCAGCGGCATGACTTCAGTATCAATCTTTAAACTGTACTTACCATGACTAAAGTATTGGCGCATTAGCTCCTGCTCTACTTTATCCAGTATTTGTTGATTAAACACCTTTCCTTTAGACAAGCCTATGGCTGTTAAAGCCTTCAATAAGTCTTCACTACTTAAATCATCATTGCCTTCAAACTCTATTTCAGCAATCGAAGGACGCTCTTGCACGGCAATGATTAACACATCATCTTCACGACTCATAGAGATGTCTTGAAAAAAACCTGTTTTAAATAAAGCGCGTATTGCCGGTGCTATATTTTTTTCGAGTAGTTTCTCACCAATATTAAGCGGTAAATAATTAAATACCGTACCCACCGAAATACGTTGCAAGCCGGTGACTCGAATATCTTTTACAATAAAACCCTGTTCTTCACTACGCACGACAGAAGACATCATCAACAGGATTAACAACAGAGAGAGGAAAAATTTAAATTTCATTTACAAGTTAATAACAGAAGAATTTCAATAATAGGAACTCAGGCATTTTTAATAGAAAATGCTAATACTTCATTAATAGAGTTTTTTTCACTGATTATCATTAATAATCGATCTAAACCAATGGCAATACCAGCACAATCGGGCAAGCCACTTTGCAAAGCAGCTAAAAAGCGCTTATCCATGTCAATTTTAGCAGTTCCGTTCTGCTTCCTCAGCAAAATATCCTGCTTAAAACGCTTTATCTGCTCTTTAACATCGCTTAATTCAAAATAACCATTGCCTAGTTCTACCCCCTGAATAAACACTTCAACACGCTCAACAAGCAAGGGAGCTCCCTGTTTTAAGCGCGCCAATGAAGGTAGGCATGCGGGATAATCATAGACCATACATAACCCGCTTTTAGCTAAATGTGGCTGAACACAATGACTAAATAAAAAATCCAGCCAGGCAGCATGATCCGATGCACATAACTCAAGTGCTTCAGGATAACCCAGTTTTTCAGCAGCTGTCTGATATAAAGCCAGATCAAACTGCAATGCATTCAAGCCCGTATATTTAGCAAAAATATGTTGATAGCCAATCCGCTCTGCTTTATCAGGAAAGCGTTCAATGGGTAGAAACTGGCTTAGCAACAATTCAACATCGTCCATCAACTGTTGCAAATTAAACCCCACCCGATACCACTCCAGCATCGTAAATTCAGGGTTATGAAACCGTCCCGACTCACCTTGTCTAAATGCCTTACAGATTTGATAAATGGACTGTGTATTCATTGCTAACAGTCGCTTCAT
>WTCN01000185.1 GCA_013138555.1 Methyloprofundus sp.
AAGTCATCTCACTATTTACAATACCCCCAAGGGACTCAATTTGTCTCTTCCTATATCGAGTCCCGTGGCGGCGATTACCAGCACATTGTGTTTTTCGGTCTGCAAATGTTTATTAAAAGCTATTTGCTACGCCCGATTAGCGCAGCAATGATAGAGGAAGCCGAAACTATTTTTATCGCGCATGGCGTGCCTTTTAACCGCGCAGGCTGGGAATATATTTTAAAAGTCCACAAGGGTTATTTACCGATAAAAATTGAGGCGATACCTGAAGGCACTATTACTACATCAGGGCAAGTCATGGCCCAAGTCATTAATACCGATAGCCATTGTTACTGGCTAACCAGTTATTTAGAAACCATGATTTTACGCGCTTGCTGGTATGGTACAACCGTCGCTACGCGTTTCTATGCCTGCAAACAGGTCATTGCTGACTATCTGCTAGAAACAGCCGATGACCTAAGTGAACTAGACTTTAAATTACATGACTTTGGTGCTCGCGGAGTTTCTTCGCAAGAATCAGCAGCCATTTCAGGGCTAGCGCACTTGGTTAATTTCAAGGGAACAGATACACTTGCGGCCATTCTTGCGGCACAGCGTTATTATAATGCTGCCAATATGCCTGCCTACTCTGTTCCAGCAGCTGAGCACTCAACCATTACTTCATGGGGCAGAGACCAGGAAATTGAAGCCTATCGAAATATGCTAAAACAGTTTCTAGCTAAAGATAAGACCGTTGCTGTGGTCAGTGACTCTTACAATCTTTGGCAGGCATTAGAAATGTGGGGAACGGAGTTTAAATCTACAATAGAAAACTCCCAAGGTAGATTAGTGGTACGACCCGATAGTGGCGACCCGGTGGACATTGTTTTAAAAACCCTACAGCAACTGGAAGGATATTTTACTTGTTCGATCAATAGCAAGGGTTATAAATTACTACCGTCCTATATTCGTATTATTCAAGGTGATGGGGTGACGCTGGAAACTATCGCTGAGATTTTAAAGGTATTGAAGAAAGCAGGGTATAGCGCAGATAACCTGGTTTTTGGCATGGGAGCCGGATTATTACAGAAACTGGATCGTGATACACTGAAATTTGCCATGAAAGCCTCAGCTGTACAGATAAATGGGGTGTGGCAGGATGTTTATAAAGACCCGATTACTGACCATGGAAAACAGTCAAAACGAGGGCGCTTAGCTTTGATAAGAAATGCTGCCGGACGACTGGAAACCATTGCTGAAAATAATTTAGGGCATCATGCAAACTTGTTACGCCCTGTGTTTAGCAATGGTAAATTACTGGTTGATGATACTTTGGAGCAAATCAGAGAGCGGGCCGTTATTTAAGGTCACTTTTCTTTTCCAGTGTGTCGTTTTTTTGGCTAGCATTATTTTAACATTCGGAGCGCATCAACCAGCGAAAGATGCGCTTCGTGCCTCAGCACATCCTACCCTGTCCTGCCACCTTAACCTTAATAGTAATAATGTTTATACGCAATGGAAATTCATAATTTTGGCTTGAAGCGTCAATAAACTATAATGAGTATAATTATAATTTATTAAAATGTGAGTATTGCCTTTACTCTCTTGGTATACAGCAACACTATGAAAACAACTGCAATTATCGGTGGTTCTGGTCTGACGCAAATAGAATCACTCAAAATTTTTGATAAAAAAGATTACCCAACCCCTTTCGGTAAACCATCCTCTAGTTGCGTCAGCGGAGAGCTTTGCGGTCAGAAAGTAATTTTCCTTGCGCGCCATGGAGATCCACACACGATTGCACCGCATAAAATTAATTACCGCGCCAACCTCTGGGCATTAAAAGAAGCAGGGGCGGAACAGATTATTGCCATCGCTGCCGTTGGCGGCATTACCCCCGAAATGACTCCTGCGCGTATCGCTATTCCTGAGCAAATCATCGATTATAGCTATGGGCGTGAACATAGCTTTTTTGCTGAAGAGTCAGCCCCTGTACAGCATATCGATTTTAGCTACCCGTATAATGAAGTGCTACGCCAAAAACTAATTGCGAGTGCCGAGTCGCTTAAACTTAATATACAAACGAGTGGTGTCTATGGCTGTACTCAGGGCCCGCGCCTGGAAACAGCCGCCGAAATTTCACGTATGCAACGTGATGGCTGTGATTTAGTGGGCATGACGGGCATGCCAGAAGCGGCACTTGCCAGAGAACTAGAAATCCCTTATGCCTGCTGTAGCGTTATTGCTAACTGGGCGGCGGGTAAAACCAAGGGAGAAATTACTATGCCAGAAATTATCCTCAATCTTGAACAAGGCATGGCGGATATTGAGCAATTATTACAGCATTTCTTAAGCAACACATCGTCACAGGATTAAATAAATGACTCATAGTATGACGGCTTTTGCCAATAGCGAAACAGTTTTTGAAAACCTGACGATTAACTGTGAATTACGTTCCGTCAATCACCGTTATTGCGATATTAGTTTAAAAATTCCCGAGCGTTTTCGCTTTGCCGAAGCAGAAATGCACCGCTCTATCAGCCAGAAGCTGAAACGTGGCAAAATTGAATGTAGCCTCAGTTATAAAAAACAGCAACAGACTCAGCAAGCACTCAGCGTTGATATGCAAGCTGTCCAAGCACTATTAACAACAACTCAGGCGATAGAACAGCTGATGGCTAAGCCCGCGTCCTTTTCCTCACTGGATGTACTTGCTTTTCCTGGCATACAGGTGGAACCAGAAAATGACAAAGCGGCTCTACAGCATACTTTACAGTTATTAGTAAAAACTGCCACGGATAATTTATTAGCAGCACGCCAACGAGAAGGTATGCAGCTTGCACAGCTGATTACTCAACGCTGCGATAAAATGCAGCAACTTGTCAGTCAGGCTAAAAAACGCCTGCCTGTAGTACTGGAACAGTTACGTACTAAACTTAGAAATAATATTGCTGAATTAGTCGCCGACCCTGACTACGACCGCGTAGAGCA
>WTCN01000079.1 GCA_013138555.1 Methyloprofundus sp.
AATAATGGAATATGTACTTATTTTCTTTTTTATGATTTTTACTTTATGGCTAGGCAGTAAAATAATGGAAAAAGCGGGCTACCCTAAGCTATTTGTCTTGTTTCTGTTAATTCCTATCGTAAATATCATTATGATCTGGTTCTTTGCCTTCAGTAAATGGCCTAATTTAAAATCAGGGTTCAAGCAAATTACCTGAATTCAGGTTACCTAAGGTAACGCATCACTACCATTAAGTTAAGGCGCGCGGCATAGGATGTGCTGAGGCACGAAGCGCATCTTGCGGTGATTGATGCACTTCCTATCGTCAGAACAGCCTATCACCACCACTTTATACCCAAAATAATAAAAATAGTTTTCTATGTCAAAAAAAACAAGATCAAATACCAGAGCAAAAGCTGGGGTTTCCAGTTACCAGCATACCGCTGATACCGAATCGTATGAACTCACTAGCGCCCCTATTCTGGATCAACGCTTTCGCAATCTTCCACAAGACGTACAGGATGAATTTAACAAACTCTCTGAAATCGCCGAAATTAATGGTGCTGAAGCGATTCCACGCTTATTAGAGTTAATACAGAAATATCCTCTGCCATTAATTTATAGCTGCCTGGCTATCGCTTACGGGCGAGTAGATCCGGCAAAACAAAAACAGATTATTCACGAGAACTACGAAAAAAACCCTACAAATCTTTTTGCGCGCTGTAATTATGCACGACTTTGTTTAGCAGACAATAAAGCAGATGAAATTCCCAAAATCTTTGCTAATCATTATGAGTTAAAAATACTTTACCCGAAAAGAACCCAGTTTCATATTACCGAATACACCGCTTTAACATCGGTTATGTGTGAATATTATTTTAAAACTGACGAGATAGAACAAGCAGAGGCACTCTTTACTAAGCTAGAAGAAATTGTCCCTGAATCATCAGAAACTCAAAGAATTAAAGAGCTGTTACAACCGACTTTCTGGCAACGTATCAGTAAGAAGTTGTTTGGCTAATACTAAGAAAACGGTGGGCAAAAAATCTTGCCCACCCTACCTATTTGCGTTTTACTCTTCCCCTACCCAGTCTTGCAGGGCAATAATTATCTCTTTTGCCTGCTTTTCACTGGAAATATTAAATTTCGATTTTTGCTGATATTCACCATCTCGTTTTTGGTAACGGCGAATAGTGAACTTATCAGCACTATACTCTTCTTTACTTCTATTCCAATCCTGATAACGGTAGATGATGGTTGCCCATGCGCCTTTTGTTAATACCTTTTTATCTAATTCTTTCACTGTTTCTATACCACCATCTTCATAGGTGACGGTTAGTTCTTCTACTGTTTCTGCCATTTTCATTTCTCTCAATTAATATTATCTAGAATACTGCACACTTTTTATTACTTAGCATCAGGTAAAAATGCCAATAGTTTTTTAACAAAAAGCTTAATTCTTTCCTCTCTTTCAACTAAAGGTATATCTTCCAGGCTAGCTAGTGCCTGCCCTGCTGTCCGCCAGGCAAGTTGCTGTGTTTCTGGATTCACGACATCAAATATCAATGTCCCTTTTTCATAGCGGTGATGATCAATACGCTGAGTGACCAACCCAGGGACTAAACCATATTGCTGCTGAATTTGATGGTCATCTAATGCCGATGTCAGTGCGGCAACAAAGCTTATATCTATATCCGCTTGTTCTGTTTGAGCAATTTTTCGATAACCTTTATTTTGCATCTCCTGCTCTATCCCTTGCTTTAACAGGCTCCACATATCAATATAATGCAGCCTTCCCTCTGAAACCTGATGTACAAATCCTTCCGACCATTGATAGATCGCGTTAACCGGGATATGCAACTCTGAATGGTGTACGTTAACAAACGAGACTTGCATATCTTCAGGCTGTAACGGCTGTTTTGCCGAACAAGACACAATCAATGCACTGATCAATATACATTTTAAAATTAAAGAAATTTTTCTATACATATCCGTTAAATTATTTTATACAATGGAAATTCATTATTAAAAGGATATTATCATGTTCAAACTAAAACTATTCAATCAATTTCTGACTCCAATAGGCTTGTCCTTATTATTATCCTCCAGTCTATTACAGGCGGCTAGTCAGCAACAGATATTAGAAAAGCTAAAATTACCCGACGGATTTACAGTCACCCTGTTTGCCGATAATGTGCCGCATGCCCGAACGCTGGCTTTAGGCAATGATGGTACTATTTTCGTAGGCTCCAGAAACAATGGTAGCATCTATGCACTGCAAGACACTGATAAGGATGGCAAAGCAGACCAGCGTTACATTATTGCCAGTGGCTTGAATTTGCCCAATGGCGTGGCTTATAAAGAGGGAACCTTATATGTTGCCGAAATTAATCGCATTATTCGCTTTGACAATATTGAGCAACAACTCAAAAACCCACCAAAGCCAGTAATCGTCTACGATAAATTTCCTAATAAAAAACGTCATGGCTGGAAATATCTACGCTTTGGCCCTGATAACAGGCTTTATACCGCAGTCGGTGCACCCTGCAATATTTGTGATCCCGAAAAAAAAATATTCACCACCTTAGTCCGCTTAAAGCCTGATGGCACAAAAATGGAAATATTAGCTCGTGGCATTCGTAATACCGTCGGTTTTGACTGGCAACCCGAAACAAATTTTTTATATTTTACTGAAAATGGCCGCGACCATTTAGGTGATGATACGCCTCCAGACGAACTCAACAAATGGACGCATAAAGGTCAGCACTTTGGCTACCCGTATTGTCATGGCGGCGATATTCCTGACCCTGAATATGGGCAAGGAAAAGACTGTAAAGCCTATACTAAGCCAGAATGGAAATTTAAAGCGCATATGGCCCCCTTAGGCATGCGCTTTTATCGTGGTCAGCAATTCCCCGAAAGCTATCATCAGCAACTGTTTGTTGCCCAGCATGGCTCCTGGAATCGCTCAACACCGCATGGCTATCGTATTGCATTACTTAAATTCAAGCAGGGCAAAGTTGTATCCGAGCAGATCTTTGCAGAAGGCTGGCTGGGGAAGGATGGAAAAGCCATTGGTCGCCCGGTTGATATACTCGAATTAACAGACGGTAGTTTATTGGTCTCAGATGACCTGGCGGGTGTTATTTATAAAATTACTTATACAGGAAACTAGGCGAGAAGAAGCATAAAAAACTCAGAAGTAGCCCGTATAGCACAATCTTCATACGGGTTACATTACTTTTTCATCCTTGCATAAGCAAAAAACTATCTTTTTAATAAACTAGCAATATTAACTTATTTGATGCCTTTACTGCACAAATTCATAAGCACCAATATCTATACTTCCATCATCAGGTCTAAGTTCAACCGCTGCAGGATGTACATATTGGTATTTCGGAGTTAATGAAAAACCATTATTTGCTACCCCAGGCACTATTCCCTGATTGACGACTTCCTGCATCGCTTGCTTTAAGCGGTAATCATAATCAAAGATATTGATAAAGTCAGCCTCTAAAAGCTGGGTATTATTACTATGCCTCTCAACACCCTTAATTATATTTCCCGAGCCAACAAACAGGTTATTCATCACAGTCGTTAATCCCGCACTATGATTCATAATAAATAGTGAATCCTGCGCTGAATTCACAAAGGTATTATTACCGACATATAATGATGATGAGTTCTTGTCCTTATTCCTCTCTGCAGAAAAAGACACCAGGGTATAATTATCATTGACACTATTTTGATGAAATAGATTACCGATAATAAAAGCATCACCGCCATTCGGCAGATCTACCAGATAACTTGAACCGAATTTTTCGTCTGTGATTCTGTTATAAAGAATATAATTTTCTCTAGCACGTGATTTAACATTATGTCCTGTTTCAGCGTCATGAATATAACTGCCTTTCAAGGTGAATTTAGCTATTTCACCGATGTAAATATTATGACCTAATCTTTTATGCTGCTTATAATTGACTGTATTATTGTTGAACTCGGAATTTTCGATAATGATTTCACTGCTAAGGTTTTTACCCGTTAAAACTCCCATCTCGTTATCATGAAAATGACAATGACGTAGTGTCAGGTTGCTTCCTTCCATGCGTATTCCCGCCCCATTTCTGGAAGCTACCTTAGCACCGGAAAACTCAATATTTTCGATGACAATATTATTTCCTTTCATCACCCAAATCGCTTTGCCTTCAGCGGCCCTTCCATTTGCCTGCAAATGCACTCGCCCACCGATACCACGCAAAGTTATATTGCTCTGCCGCCAGACAGCCACATCCTCAAAATACACCCCTGCCTCAATTTCAACAATCGAACCCTCTCTGACGACCCCAGCAATATCACTCGGGGTATTGTACATAAATGATGGCCCTACCCGATATATCTGCTTATTTCGTGCATTAGAGCTTTGCTTTTCTGGTTTACGGTTTCCCTTCAGAGCCTGATTTTTCTTAAAATCTATTGATACAATGTCCTTTGCCTCAACAGGTAAAGTATACTCCTGACCATTATTAAGCCGCACAAGCATATCGGCATAAACTGTACAGCTAAGACTTAATACAACAAGCCCCAGCCCTATATATTTTGTTTTCAGTTGCATAACCATCCTCACTAGGAAGCCGCCAGGAAACTTAAGAGACGCATCAGCCGATTTTTTGCTGCACCGCTTTTAATACAGTCTCAAAAACATTTGTCTCTTCGCTATAAAAATTTTGTGCATCCGTTTCCCTGCGTAGCCAGGTAAACTGTCGCTTTGCTAACTGCCGTGTCGCGACTATCCCTTTTTCCTGCATATCGTCAAAGCTCATATCCCCCTCCAGATAAGCCCAGATTTGCCGATAGCCTACCGCGCGTATGGAGGGCATTTGTACCGTTAAATCACCACGTTGATATAACGCCTCCACCTCTGCAACAAAACCTTGTTGCAACATTTGTTTAAATCGCTGAGCTATTTTTTCATGTAACATCGCCCTATCACTGGGTGCAATAATCAATTTAATTTTCTGATAGGGTATTTCTTCAGCCTTGGCTTCGGCATGCAGCTGCGTCATCGACTTACCTGTCAGTCTATACACCTCTATAGCACGCTGTACACGTTGTGGATCATTTGGGTGTATACGTGCCGCCGCAACCGGATCAATCGCTTGCAACTTCTGATGCATGGCGTATCTCCCTATCATTTCAGCCTCGGCATCTAATTGCAAACGTAATGCCGCATCAGCCGTGGGTAACTGAGCCAAACCATAATATAGAGAATTAAAATAAAGCATAGTACCACCCGTTAATAGCGGGACCTTACCTCTTGCTGTTATATCCGCCATTAAATCTAATGCCTGCCTTCTAAACGCGCCAGTAGAAAAGCTTTCCGCAGGGTCTAGTATATCGATTAAATGGTGAGCAACGCCGGCTCTTTCCTCTAAAGTCGGTTTTGCCGTACCAATATCCATGCCTTTAAAAACCAGGGCAGAATCGACACTGATAATTTCAGCATTCAGTTGCTGTGCCAATTGTACCGATAAAGCTGTTTTCCCTGAGGCGGTGGGTCCCATTAGGAAAATCGCCGGCGCCAATGCTTTTGTTGTCATTATTGAAGTTTTAAACTTGCACGCACATCAGCCATACTAATAAACAATTTATTAGGCGTATCAAGAAACGGAGTAAAGCCAAATTTCTGGTAAAATTCAATCACACCATCTTTAGCATCAACGATGACCAGAGGAAAAGCAACCGTTTTACTTGCAGTACATAATTTCTTTAATGCATCGATCAATACCCATTCTCCATAGCCTTGTCGTGCGTAATCCTTATCAACTGCCAAACGTGCAATAAGCCCTCCCGTCTGTGCATTTTTATGCTTTTTTTGTAATTTTTCTGGTAGAGCATCCAGATTAAAGGGGATCATAGTCAGCGTGTAATATGCAATAATACTCTCGGGGAGATTTTCATCAACTCAAACAAAGG
>WTCN01000123.1 GCA_013138555.1 Methyloprofundus sp.
AAACCTCTCTTATTTGTTGTTCAACAAACTGCCAGCGGGCTGTTTGCTCAGGTAAAACATCGTGCATACCACGAATTGCCTGAATATTCTTTGCCATATATTAGGTACTCACCTTTTAATCAGGAACTAAACATCAGCAAGCTTATATTAGAAGCGCTGATGTAATACAATATTTATTAAAAATTCTTTATCTGGTTTTTAACGCCCATGAAGATAATGAAGAGAACAATTCACCAAAACCTACTCAGCAAAAGGAAATTCACGCTTAAGTTCTAATCGATATGCCTCAGCCATTTCATCACTCTGCAATGCACTTTCTATTTTTATAGCAAGCTGTAAGCCCTTCTTCGTTTTCCCTGCCTGAGAAAAATAACGTTCAATATAGGCTCGGGCAGACATTATATTACCTTTATCATAACGAATCTGTGCCATTTCAAATAATGCAGGTGCATAAAATTTATTTGCCTTTAGTGCATAATAAAACCTTTTTTCAGCATCTCTTATTTGCTTGTTTTTTAAATCATAGTAACCAAGGTAGGTATACGCAGTCCATTTTTTCTCATAAAAAGGCGCATCGGCGACCCGATTAAACTCGATTAGCGCCTCTTTATGCCGTTCTTGATGATACAAAAAAACAGCATAGCTAGTCATAATATCGAAATTATCCACTGCAAGCTTCAATGCCTTATCAAAATAAAGCTGTGCTTGCTTAGGCTTATTGCTACGTTCATTAATTAAGGCAATAACCTGATAAGTGACTGCATTTTTTTTATCTAATATTAAAGAACGCTCCAGATACTCTAAAGCAAAGACATATTTCCCTAGCTGATAATAAGCGGAGCCTAAATCTGTTAAGGTTTTCGCCCGATCCTCTGCAGTTCGATCCAGCTCCACCTTTTCAGCGGCAACATACTGAACTTTCTCTGCTTCCTTTTCTTCGCCCAGCAAAGAGCATGCCGTAAGCGACCCAGCTAACACGATCAGGCAAACTTTTTTAATGTTCATGCATACCTTCCATACGCTGCAGCCTTTCAGCTCGGCGACTTTTATCCTTGACCTTGCCCACCAATTGCCCACAAGCGGCATCAATATCTTCACCGCGTGTTTTACGCACGGTTGTCACGATGCCTGCTTTATATAAAATATCTCTAAAGCGCTCAATCGCAGCAGGCGATGAGCATTGATAGCGAGTATTAGGGAATGGATTAAAGGGAATCAAGTTCATTTTTGAAGGCACATTTTTCAGTAATTTCACCAAGGCCCGTGCATCAGCCAGTGAATCATTCACTCCCTCCAACATAACATATTCAAAGGTAATAAAGCCTCTCGGCGAACCTTCAATATATTTTTTACACGCCGCCATTAATTCTTTTAACGGATATTTCTGGTTAATCGGCACCAGAATATCCCGTACTGCATCTGTCGGTGCATGCAACGACACTGCCATACTAATATCACAGACTTCAGTCAAACGATACATTGCTGGCACAACACCCGAAGTGCTAATCGTCACCCGGCGCTTGGATAAACCAAAGGCAAAATCTTCAGTCATCAGGTTCATTGCCGGCACTACATTATCAAAATTCAATAAGGGCTCACCCATCCCCATCATAACTACATTCGTAATCCGCCCCTGTTCACCGACACGCTCATTTGCAGCGATTAACTGCCCAATAATTTCGGCTGTTGTTAAATTACGATTAAAACCTTGCTGTGCAGTGGAACAAAAAGTACAGGCTAAAGCACAGCCCACCTGCGATGACACACACAAGGTTGCACGATTCGCTTCGGGAATATAAACAGCCTCAACCTTATTGCCACCGCCCATTTCGACGACCCATTTACGCGTCCCATCACTGGCAATCTGCTCAAAAATAATATCGGGCGCAACGATACAGCAATGTTCTTTTAAATAAGCCCGCAAGGACTTACTTAAATTAGTCATTTGATCAAAATCATACTCACCCTCTTGATAAATCCATTTAATCAATTGGGTGGCGCGAAAAGGCTTCTCGCCAATTTCAACAAAAAAGGCTTGCATGCCTTTTCTGTCAAAATTGAGTAGATTTATTTTTTCTTTATTAACGGATACGTTCACAAAGCTCTTCATCTGAGAAGAAATATGCAATTTCTCTAGCCGCTGATTCAACTGCATCAGAGCCATGTACTGCATTTTCATCAATACTAGTCGCAAAGTCAGCACGGATAGTGCCAGCATCTGCATCAGCAGGATTAGTCGCGCCCATTAAGTCACGATTTTTTAACACTGCGCCTTCACCTTCCAGAACCTGAACCATCACAGGACCAGAAGTCATAAAAGTAACCAGGTCATTAAAGAAAGGACGTTCGCTATGTTCCGCGTAAAAACCTTCTGCTTTTTCTTTGCTTAATTGCATCATTTTTGCTGCAACAATACGTAAACCATTGCTTTCAAAACGACCATAAATTTCACCAATATGGTTTTTTGCAACTGCATCAGGTTTTACGATAGAAAAAGTACGTTCAACTGCCATTTTTTAAACTCCAAAATTAAAAATAAACTAAATTATGTTCCCAACAAACATCATGGAAACCTGAAAACTAAAATACTCCAACACGCCGCTTTTTAAGGCATCCTGTCAACATTTCCTGGCTCTGCTCCTGTCATTTCAAACTCAGCACCTTCAACCTCTACTTCGGTAACCATCAAGTCTTCTTTACTGACTCCCAGCGCCAATACTAAAGGGCTGGCAACAAAAATAGAAGAATAAGTCCCGATAACCACACCGACGGTTAAAGCAATCGCAAAATTATGGATAATCTCTCCGCCTAATAGCGATAATGCGATTAATACTAAAAGCGTTGTTAATGAAGTCATCATAGTACGACTTAAAGTCTGGTTCAATGACGTATTCATCACTTCTTCCGAGGAACCTTTACGCAATAGACGAAAGTTTTCCCGAATACGGTCATAAACAACAATGGTATCGTTAAGCGAATAACCAATGACCGCCAAAATAGCCGCCAAAACAGTTAAATCAAATTCCAGTTGCAATACCGAGAAAAAGCCTAGAGTGATCAAGACATCGTGCGCAAGTGCTGCAACCGAGCCCAAGGCAAATTTGTACTCAAAACGCCAGGCGACATACAGCAAAATACCAAACATGGAATACAGTAGTGCTAGCCCTCCATCCTCGGTTAACTCATCACCCACTTGTGGTCCGACAAATTCAACACGGCGTAAATCACCTTGTTCAGACATAGCACCCTCCGCTGCAGCGGCAACTTCGGTACTCAACTCTGCATTACTCTTACCTTCCTTTGGCTTTAAGCGAATCAACACTTCCTGTGCAGTACCAAAATGTTGCACTGTTGCATCATCAAAACCAGATTTTTCCAGTGCAGAACGCATCAACTTTAAATCGACTGCTTTTTTATAGCCAATCTCAACTAAAGTACCCCCAGTAAAGTCAATCCCTAACTTTAAACCTTGCGTTGCTAAGGATAGGATCGCTACTATCAATAATAAACCAGAAAAAATAGCGGCAAACTGTCGTTTGCCTAAAAAATTAATATGTTTTGACATTGTATTTCTCTTTGTTAGATAGATAGCTTTTCAATACGACGATTACCGTAAATCCAGTTAATAACCATACGTGAACCTAAGATAGCGGTAAACATAGAGGTTAAAATCCCTATCGCCAAGGTAATTGCAAAGCCTTTAATAGGCCCCGTACCAAAACCGAATAAGACCAACGCCACTAATAAGGTGGTGATATTAGCATCAAAAATAGTGCCAAAGGCTTTCTCATAACCGACAAAAATACTCGTCTGTGGCGAATTTCTGTTCGCCAGCTCTTCTTTAATCCGCTCAAAAATCAAAACATTGGCATCAACTGCCATCCCGACTGTCAGAACAATTCCCGCAATACCAGGTAAAGTCAAAGTTGCCTGTAACATAGATAATACAGCGACAATCACGACCAAATTAAACGTCAGGGCCAGATTAGCAATAAGGCCAAAAGTCTTATAATAAATAGCCATAAAAATCAGCACTAAAACAAAGCCCACCATCACGGACATAATCCCTTTATCAATATTATCCTGCCCTAGGCTTGGGCCTACAGTACGCTCTTCAACAATATCAACTGGTGCTGCTAAAGCACCCGCTCTTAATAAGAGTGACAACTTACGCGCTTCCTGAGTACTGTCTAAACCGGTTGTTTGAAAACGTTTACTAAACGCATCCCGAACCGTCGCAATACTGATCACTTCTTCAATTTTTTCTTTACGACGTACTTTTTTGCCATTAACTATTTTAGTAATGCTTTTTTGTTCAATAAAAACCACCGCCATCGGCTGGCCGATATTATCCTTAGTGAATTTACCCATTTTCTTGGCACCGATACCATTCAGCGTAATATTCACCGATGCCGAACCATTTTGATCCAGACCCGATGAAGCATCTACAATCTGATCTCCGGTAATAATGACCCGTCTTTTTAATAACACAGGTGCTTTAGTATCGCGCTCGTAATACAGCTTAGAACCAACAGGCACACGCCCATTCAGCGCATTCTGCACATCATGCTGCGTGTCTACCTTACGATATTCCAGAGTAGCTGTCGTGCCCAGAATTTCTTTAGCTTGCACAGTATCCTGTACACCCGGCAACTGAACAACAATTCGATTATCACCTTGCTGCTGAATGACCGGCTCGGAAACGCCTAATTCATTGACCCGATTACGCAATGTAGTAATATTTTGTGCCAAGGCAAATTTTTTGATTTCTTTGATTTCCTGATCAGTAATACTCAGGAACAACACAGGCTGGCTATCGTCGACTTTCAAGTCCAGCTTACGAAATTCATTATCGACGAGTGCTATCGCTGCCTGTTTATCCTTCTCATTACGCAACACAACTTTCACTGCGCCATTATCATACGCAACTGACTTATAACGAATTTTCGCGCTTCGCAGTGCCGATCGAATATCATTATTGTAGCGTTCCTCAGCCTGCTTTAATGCTGCAGCCATATCGACCTCTAGCAAAAAGTGCACACCACCACGCAAATCCAGCCCTAAATACATAGGTTCGGCCCCGAATGACCTCAACCAGTCAGGAGTCGCTGGCGCTAGATTGAGAGCGACGGTATATTGAGAGCCTAGATGATTACGCAACAAATCTGCTGCACGCATCTGCTCATCGGTATTAGCGAAGCGCACTAAAATTTTATTACCCTGCAACTCCAGTGCTTTAGTATTAATAGTGGCGCTATTCAGTGTCTTTTCAATACTTGCTAACTGAGTTTCTGAAATATCAGCAACATTGCCAGAAGAAATTTGTACTGAAGGGTCATCACCGAAAAGATTAGGCAATGAATACACAATCCCTAACACCAATACGGTTAGAATTAATAAGTTTTTCCAAAAGGGGAAATGGTTTTGCATGGTAAGTCCATCAAGATAAAGCTATGGCTGGCAAAGAGTCTATGCCAGCAGCATCATTACGTAAGCTAATAAATTCCGTTAAAGAATTATTATTTTGTTTTTTTCATTTGAACTTTATAAGTTCCTTTAGGCATTAGGCTGCCAATTTGATGGCGCTGTACCTGAATAACAACATTATTCGCCACCTCAACCTGCACGAAGTTTTCGTCCAGGCTAATAACTTTACCTAAAACGCCCCCTCCCGTGACAACTTCGGCACCAGTCTGCATCTCTTCAAGCATTTTTTTATGCTCTTTCGTGCGCTTGTGCTGAGGTCTTAAAAATAAAAAGTAAAAAAACACTAAAATACCCAGTGGAAATAACATCCCTTCCCAACCTGGTTGTTGTGCTACCGGAGCCGCTTCAGCCAGTGCATCAGAAATAAAAAAACTCATGATCCCCCCAATATCTAATAAGTTAAAAATAAAAGCTCTCTATTATGACATATCTGGAACAACTTTGCCCCGTTGTTCATAGAATGACTTGACATAACTTTCAAACACCTTGTTTTCAATGGCCTCACGAACTTCCTGCATTAAATTTAAATAATAATACAGATTATGAATGGTATTTAATCGCGCCCCTAAGATTTCATGACACTTATCCAGGTGACGCAAATAGGCACGCGAATAATGCTGACAGGTATAACAGGCACAGGATTCATCCAAGGGTCTGGTATCAAGCTGATATTGACTATTGCGAATTTTAATGACACCTGAGCGGGTAAAAATATGCCCATTACGTGCATTACGCGTTGGCATCACACAATCAAACATATCAATACCCCGCCTAACGGCTTCGATTAAATCTTCAGGTGTACCAACCCCCATTAAATAACGAGGTTTATCGACAGGCAATCGAGGATGCACGGCATCCAGAGCAGCCATCATTTCATCTTTAGGCTCTCCCACTGACAAGCCCCCAATCGCATAACCATCAAAACCAATATCTATCAGACCTGCGATAGACTCATGACGTAAATGCCCGTACATTCCACCCTGCACAATGCCAAATAAAGCAGATGGATTATCACCATGTGCTTTTTTACTACGCTCTGCCCAGCGTAAGGATAGACGCATTGAGTCTGCCGCCTCCTGCAGCGTTGCCGGGTAGGGAGTACACTCATCAAAGATCATCACGATATCCGAACCTAAGTCACGCTGCACCTGCATCGACTCTTCTGGCCCCATAAAAATCTTGCTACCATCAATAGGCGACTTAAACGTTACCCCTGCTTCGGTAATTTTACGCAGATCTCCCAGACTAAAGACTTGAAAGCCCCCAGAGTCCGTCAGAATCGGACCTTGCCAACTCATAAAATCATGTAAATCACCATGTGCCTTAATGACTTCGGTAGTCGGCCGTAACATCAGATGAAAAGTATTGCCCAATATAATTTGCGCGCCAATCCCTGTTAAATCATGCGGTGTCAGTGATTTAACAGAGCCATAAGTGCCAACAGGCATAAAAATAGGCGTTTGCACTACGCCGCGATCAAAAGTCAAGCGTCCACGACGCGCGTGACCATCGGTATTTAATAAATCAAATTGCATGGGTAAATAAAGTTAATTGAATTTTCAAGGGTTAAATATTATCAAGCCGGTTAAAGAGAGCCGAACCTACTATTACCGACTTAAAACAGAAATAACATGGGGCAGCTCTTTTTGTGAAGTAAAAAAGCCATGCAACAATACACTGATTCATAAGTAAATACCAGATTACCTTATCAGCGCCTCAACTGACAAGCTAAACTAAGCTGCATATTATTGCATTTTAGACACGCCAGCGAGAGAAGACAGACAACCAAGTCTATTCCCGGGCAACACCCCGAAGAAGCGGTGAGCGTAGTTCAGCGTGAAGTTGATGCAGTCCCTCCAAAAGCTGGGTACGCAGCTCTTGTAACTGATCAGCAGCTCGATAAAGTGCCTGATAATCATCTTCTTTGAAGTACTCAATCACCTGTCCGTAGAGCTCATGAAGCTCGTGATACTTAGCTCTCAAATAACTGAACTCATCTAGCTTCCCATAAAACAACTCCCCCTCGTTAGCCAGCCAGCGTCCAAATTCACAGCTCTGAGGGTCAGTAATCTGTTTTGGCAATAGCGATACCATCTGCTGCTCAATTGCATAGAGCACCCGACTAACCTGCCGATGCTGTTCAGCAGCCATCAGTAGCAGTGAATACTCCTGGTTTGATGGGTCGCTACTCTTGCTATCCAGCCATTCTGATGGAACCCGAAAATCACGCAGCCAGTCCGGCACATCCTCGGCCGGCATAGGCTGCGCTATACCATAGCCCTGAGCAAGCTCGCAACCAAGGTTGAGCAGCAAAATACCGTGCTGGATCGTCTCCACCCCTTCGGCTACCGGTGTCCGGTTAAACGCTTTGGCTAAGTCCAGGATTCCATGAATAATATCGATATCCTGATGATTATTAAGCAGACCACAGACAAAACTCTGATCAATTTTGATCACTTTAGCGGGCAGGCTTTTCAGATAAGTCAGTGAAGAGTAACCCGTACCAAAGTCGTCCAATGCAAAATTAACCCCCAGCGTTGAACACTCCGCCATGATTCTACTCACATAACCAATATCATACATTGCTGCAGTTTCCAGAATCTCCAGCTCCAGCTGAGAGGCAGGAACATCGCTGAATTCGTTAATCAAAGCACGCAACGATTCAACAAAATCTGACTGTTCAAGCTGCTGGGTTGCAATATTAACACTCACCTTCAAATTAATTCCCAGCTCTCGCCAGGCGCGCATCTGCAGCATCACCTGGCGCAACACCCAGCCACCTAGAGCAACAATAAAGGGTGTCTGCTCAATCGCGGGCAGAAAAGAGCCAGGAGCCAACAGCCCTTTCAGCGGGTGCTGCCAACGAACCAGTGCTTCCAGGCCAGCTACCTTGCCAGTTCGCATATTAACCATCGGCTGATAAAAAAGCCGCAGTTGCTGTTCGGACAGTGCAAGCTCAATTTCATGCTGGATAAGTTGATCCGCAGTCACCCGCTGCTCCTCTTCCGGATCAAAAAAACGATAGTGATTCTTACCCTGCCGCTTAGCAGTATACATCGCCTGATCGGCATGGCGTAACAGCGTATTAGCCTCGCTTTTATCAATTGGATAGAGCGTTATACCGATACTGGCCGAAAGCGTAGCAGAGCCACTATCCGTTAAAAAAAAGGGTTGCGTCAATGAAGACAGAACACGATCCATCACCTCTTTCAGCTCAACAATTGTCTGTAAGTCAAGGATTAACAAAACAAACTCATCCCCCCCCATGCGAATAACGGTGTCACCCTCACGAACAGCCTTTTCTAGTCGTAATGCTGTTTCTATCAGCACTTGATCGCCAGCCTTATGCCCATAGCTGTCATTGATCGGCTTAAAACCATCAAGATCAAGATAGCAGACTGCAATCAGTTTCTCATGGCGTTTTGCCTGAATCAGCGCCTGGTGCATCCGGTCATCAAGCAAACGACGGTTAGGCAGCCCAGTCAAACTATCTTTAAAAGCGAGCCGCTCCAGATTCGCCTGATGCTCTTTAAGGTAAGTAATGTCCGAAGCCACTGCAACATAATGCTGCAATACCCCCTTTTCATTGCGTACCGTATTGATGGTGAGCCGCTCGGCAAACAGCTCGCCTGACTGTTTGCGATTCCAGATCTCGCCTTGCCAATAACCATGCCTTTCCAGTGACTGCCACATATCGATATAAAACTCGGCCTTCTGCGAACCTGACTTGAATATACTAGGATTCTTTCCTAGCAGTGCTTCACGCGTATAGCCGGTTAGCTTCAGACAGGCGGGGTTAACATCAATAATACGATTATCTGCATCGGTAATAATGATACTCTGCTGGGAATGTTCGAAAACACTGGCAGCAAGACGCTGCTGATCCTGCACAATTTTCTGCTCGGTAATATCTTCAGCAAGCCCCTCAATCGAAAGTAAATTGCCCAGTTCATCCCGGGTAGGATGGGTCGAGATATGCAGCGTACGCTCACCACCATCCGGGTGAATATAACGCATATTGAATTGAACAAAATCGAGTGAGCCATCAGCCATCTGAGCAGAAATAGTTCGTTCGGTCATTTCATCCTCCAGCAGGAAGTTAACCTGCTCCCCCCAGGGCTTACCAATCATTTCACCTTTCGCAAGACCAAAAAAATCTTGAGCTCCATCACTCAGGTAAGTCAACACCCCGCCGGTATGGCTAAAAATAAGGAACTTATCACCAATATCATCGACCAGATGCTGATACTGCCGCTGACTCTTCTGCAGGTCCAGTTCAGTCTGCTTCTGCTCGGTAATATCAGTCACAACACCATGCCATATAATAGAACCATCCGGTTCGGGCTCACGATTAGGCACCGAATGGCCGAACAACCAACGCATTGATCCTGCCTCATCTCGCACTCGAAACTCTTGCCGCCAAGGCTTCAAAGTACGTGCCGATTCCGCAATGGAGGCACTAACCTCATCAATATCATCAGAATTAATCACCGCAAAAATATTCGCTGCATCTTCTTCTGCTTCTTCAGGGGGAGTGCGAAACATTTTTAACATCGCGGCACTCGCATAAGGAAAGCAGGAACTGCCATCAGGACGTAGCTTGAACCGGTAAAGCATTGCAGGGACTTTAGTGGCAATTTTTTGTAGCTGAGTAGAAAGCTCCATCAGTGCTTGCTGTTGTTGTTGCCGTTCGGTAATATCAATCGCAATAGCAACAAACAGAGGGGACTCCTCCCACATTAACTGTAAGTGTACCTCAGCTAAATACTGACTGCCATCTTTACGCTGATGATACGTAGTAAAGACTATCTTATCCTCAGCGCCGGAAACCAAAGGCTCCACTCGTTTGCTCAATGACTCTGCACTAAACTCTGGCTTGATATCCAGTGGTGTCATTGTCATCAGCTCGGACATTGAATAACCTAGGTTTTGCCGCGCTCCTAGATTGACATCGACAAAATGCAGCGTCTCCATATCGAATAGATAAATCTCATTCAGAGATTGTTCAAGTACACGCCGGACAAGACTACTTTTCAAATCTGCCTGTTTACGCTCGGTAATATCACTATAAACGCCAACCATGCGTTCAGCCTTGCCCTGGGCATCACGCTCCACCACCCGCCCGACATCCATAATCCACCGCCATGTGCCATTAGCAGCAAGTATCCTGTACTCCGAGCGCAGAAAACTATCATCACCCTCCAGAAAAAGCTGCAAGACTGCCATTGCCGAAGCTTGATCATCAGGGTGAACCAGAGAGAGCCAATGATCCGTAGTCTGAGGAAAATCAACCGCAGAATAGCCAAGCATGATGGGAAAATGCTCACTGCTATAAAGCTCATTACTCTGTGGCCGCCAATCCCAGTAGCCAAGATTCGCCGCTTCAAATGCAATGGCTAACTGCTCACGACTCTCTTCCAGTGCCAGTTCGGTCACTTTATGAGCGCTGATATATTGTTTGTGATGTTGCAATTCTGCTGTATGCCTAGCAAGCTGATGACTTAGCTTACGGTTCCACAACAGGATAAAAATCATCAATATCCCGCAAGCAAACAGTAGCCAGTTTAAGTTACTATCACTTTCGACCCGTTGCTGCAGTTCGAAATAACTGTCAGAGGCAGCGGCCTGCAACGGGGTTGCTGTAATGATTACTAGCAAGGCATTACATAAGTGGCGACAAGTCAGATTCATAAAAACTTTTTATTATTAAATCATTAAAAAGAAAATGGTTTTTTGTACAGATTGATGTGACCCAGCTACATATTCCCTATGGCAATAGTCAAGCATAAATATTTTTTAGCAATAATACATCCAGTGTAGCACCTGCCCCCTCTTTCGAGACATAACAGTAGACTCAATTGATATTAGCTTTACTCTTAAAAAATATATTTACCACTACATTTTTTATATTAACTGCAATTTAAGCTTAACTCATCTTTCTAATCAAAATAATGAGCTGCATTAACGCCTTAAGGCTCTGGTCAGCCACTCCCTAGCCTAAGCAGCGCAAACAATATTTGTAACTTCTCATTATTAATGGGGTAAATAACATATTATTTGTAAAATATTTTATTCTACTACAATTGGATAACATGCAGAAATAAAAAAGTATAACCAAGAATTATAGGAATAATCAGGTGTAGGTACTTTTACCCAGACACTTTCGGCTAC
>WTCN01000057.1 GCA_013138555.1 Methyloprofundus sp.
TGGGGAGAATATAGCGATACCGTCTAAAATATCTGCATTGATAGCAACCTTAGATTCAGCCAAAAGATTATTGATACGTATTTTTTTTGCTTTGGCAATACTACCCGTATTTTCCAGTACTTGCTCGTTTTCAGGAAACACAGCTTGGATTCGTGTAGCAATATTATTGGCTAAATCAAAAGCGTCTTTCTGGATTGCGGCTTTTATGTGCTGCTGATAAAGACTGATTAGCTGATCCTGATAAGGGGAGAATATTTTGTCTTGATCCTGTTTTGAAAAATGTTTTTTTAACTCATCAATGAGCTGATTAAGTCTAATTAACTGACTACTTTTTATCGCATCCTGTAGTTGCAATGAAGCTTTATTCCTACCTTTAAAGGCTAGTAAAAAATTGTCCTTTTTATCACTTAGCTGGAGAAATTCGCGAGAATTAACATCTGTAGGTTTTAATAATTTCCAGCTGTCTAATAGGCGCTGTGCTAAAGAATATTTATCCTGACTAATAGCTTTGTCTATTTTTTTTGCATAACTTTCAGATAAGCCAGGAAGTTGGATAAGTGGGTTATCCGGGAATATTGCAGAAATATTATGTTGAATATCTTGAATCACTTTTACCTCGGGCTCTTGTTGAGATAGCTGTGCTTTATAGAGGTTTTTCTGCTCATCCAGATAGCGTGTCTTTTTCTGGTCAATTTTAGTCGCTAATTGTTTAAGCTTATTTTGTTCTGTAGGGTTGATAGAGAATAGAAATATTCCATCAGAAATAGTTTGTGTTGCAGCACTAAAGTTGTCTCTAGCAAGGTACTGAGTTATGGCTTCCTGATAAAAACCCATTAAACGTTGTTTAACAGTTGTATGAGTTAAGATACCCTCAATTAAGCTGGGGGGGAATGTTGGTAATAAGCTTAAAATCTTCGTAAGTTGCAGCTTATTACTTTCAATGATCTGTTTAATTAAATCATCCCGCTTTTTTGCATAAACTAATTGCTGTGCAAGTTGATTCCGTTGGCTAATATCATTTTGATCAAGCTCATACCAGTGAGTAAGTAGTGTACCTGCATACGATAGTTTATTATTCTTAATAGCAGAAGAAATATCTCTATGGTAACGACTTGTTAAACCAGATGAACTGAGTACTACATTATCAATTTTGGCAAGTAGAACCTGGGATTGCTGGAGGCAGGGAAATAATTCAGTGAGCTCTATTGTGTTATCGCTAAGGCACTGCTGATAGTTTTGCTGTAATGATCTCAGTCTCGTTGTTTTTTGTATCCTTATGTTATTAGATTGCTCAGCTAGTCGCATGGAATCAGGATACTGTTGCACTATGCGTTGGGATAATTGCTTGGCTTGCTGAAAATTGTCCTGACTGATCGAGATAGCAATCAGCTGACTGTAATCAGTGATCAGGTGCTTTCTCACTTCTCTATCGGCAAATAACTGTTGTTGAATGATGGGCTTAAACTGAGCTATAACGCTTAAAGCATCATTTTGTGTCTCTTTTTTAATCGTTATATATTCTACCAAAGTCAGATGAAAAGCAGGGAGAGCTAGTAATTCCAGTTGTTCATCAACGGAGAGTGACATAAAATCAGCTATGCCAGAGTCTGTTTGCTGTTGAATGTTTGTACTAACCTGATTTAAATGCCAGTTCTTATAAGCTTTATAGAGCCCGAATGGGATAATTGCTAGGCTGGTGACAATAATAGCAGCAATAATGAGCTGCCTGGTATGTTTCTTTTTATCCAGCAGTTGAGGTGAAAATAATTCTGAGTAAAACTCACTGGCACTGTCTGTTCTTTGCTCCCGATAAAAGCTGAGCCCGTGTAGAAGTGCCTGAAATTCGTCCTTACTAAGCCCAGGGATTGGCTGTGGCCGCATTTTCTCCCGTTCAGCTTTTAAAGACTGGCATTTATTAAAGGGGTGATGGCCTGATAATAATTCGTAAACCACACAGGCTAAACTATATACATCATCCCTTGGGTCTGGTTCGGATTCCATTAGCATTTCGCTACTTGCATACGCCGTTGTCATGGCTCCGAGAGTGCCTGGGTCAAAAAGAGTTTCATCTCTTGCCTGCTGGCTACGTAACCTCGCTATGCCAAAATCGATCACTTTGCATACATGTGTCGTTGGGCTGTAAAAAACATTACCTGGTTTAAAATCAAGGTGTATGATGCCTTCTTCGTGCGCATACCCTAGAGCATCGCACATTGCTTTTATGATGGGTTGAGCTTGTGTTAACGGGATTCCTTGCGGATGCTGCCTGATAAACTCTTTTAACTCATTCCCTGTCAGATATTCCATAACAATAAAAACTTCATTACCATCACGGTTCAACTCATACGCCTTTACAATATTCGGATGGATAAGTTTTTTATAGCGGGCAAACTCTCTAACTAATGCCTTTAGCGCATAAGGGTGGCTTTTGATTTCGTGATTGATAAACTTAATTGCAACATGCTTATCTTTGGCTTCGCCTGCATCTTGTATAAGGTCTAGCGCTTTCCATACCTGCCCCATACCACCACGGCCTATTTTGAGTTCAAGGCTATAGGTATCACGAATAATTTTCCCGGTTTGAATGATAGATGTTTGCTTATTACCGTCAGGCTGTAATAAGTGCTTTAGTAAGGAAGAAGGATGGCTATCACCATCATGACTGACGGGGCTATTCTCATGGTGTATGGGGGGCGGTTGAAAAATTCGTTTTTTTTGATCAGGCATCGCGTCATAAAATTTTTCAGGTTCCGGGGAAGTTTTGCAGAGCTAATTAACTTAAGTCGGCAGAAGCATATTCTATACACCTATGTACAAGGAGTATTTTATCGGTTGGCTTACATTATCTGCACTCCGGTTGATAAGTTAATCCAGCTTACATCATATTTTTTTATAGCTTATAAAGACACTCTTTATAAGTGGTTAGCTCTCTTTTATCAATAAGTCATTCTACTACAAAATCATTTGTAGTGGTCAAGTGAGTTTTTTAACGCAATCAACAAACCCAACCCAATAAATGCCCCTGGTGGTAGTAAAGCCAACAACATCCCGGAATAATCCTCTAATACATTAATTTGCCAGTTTATTGCACTTTCCCCGAAAAGCAGTTCGGCTTGAGATAATAAAGTCCCCATACCTAACACTTCTCTAATAGCCCCTAATAATAACAAAGCAATACTAAAGCCTAATCCCATCGCCAAGCCATCTAATAAGCTCGGTAATAGACGATTTTTGGAAGCAAACATTTCGGCGCGCCCGATAATCGCACAATTGGTAACAATCAGCGGAATAAAAATGCCTAAAATTTTATATAACTCATAAAACCAGGCGTTCATGATCAGCTCAATCATGGTCACAATACCTGCAATCATCAGCACGAACAGAGGTAATCTTATTTCCGGCAGGATATAGTGACGACAGGTAGAGATTAAGCCATTGGATAAAATCAGCGTAAGGGTCGTCGCGATGCCAAGACCGAGGCTATTGACAACTGTATTACTGACGGCTAATAAGGGGCATAAGCCGAGTAATGCGACCAGAGCCTGGTTATTATGCCATAGGCCATTGTTTAAGATTTTTGCGGGGCTGGTATCCATTTATTCAAAGATAGCTAGATGGTTTTTCTGGAAAAATAGTGCCGTTTTTTTAACGTCATTAACAATTGCACGGGGGGTAATGGTCGCTCCGGTAAACTGATCAAATAAACCACCATCACGCTTAACGGCCCATAAAGATAAATCATTATCAGCCAGGGATTTTTGCTCAAAAGCTAAAATCCAGGCAGATTTTTTTAACTCTATTTTATCACCTAAGCCAGGCGTTTCTTTATGGCCTAGTACACGTACACCCATAATTGTGCCATCAATATCAAGCGTAATCAGTAAATGAATATCACCATTATAGCCCTGCGTGGTGGTACTTTTAATTATTGCGGCAACCGGTTTGCCTGCTTTTCTGGCCCGGTAAATAGTATGTGCCTGTAGCTGAATGACAGCATTGACTAAATCATTATCATAACTATCCGGGCTTAATACCGCTTGTAGGCTGTGTAATAAGGCTAGATATTCATTTTCAGCGATTTTATCCTTGCTGGCATGATAAACCAGGCTGACTAAACCAACGATAATAAATGAAAACAGAGCCACTCGAATAGCGGC
>WTCN01000307.1 GCA_013138555.1 Methyloprofundus sp.
CATCAAATTCATCTTTTTCTAATTTATCAGGAAACACGTCTGTTGCTTCATATTTAAATTCCTCGCAATAAACACGATACCTAATGCTGTATACTTCCTTTGCTTGTTGATTAGAGGTCACTAATTCAATTCTGAAATAACGCGCAAAATCTTCTATTAATGTGTATGTTTTATCTACCATTATTACTCCTTATAACTTCTAATAAAATATAGCAACCGTACATAAGCGTAGCATATAATGCTCTGATTCCACCCTGAAAAGAATACAAAGTTTTATTTTGTTTAAAGATTTTAAAGCAATTATCTATATCAGCATTAATTAAAAGGCATTCAGAAATTTTAGTCCAATTTAATTCAACTGTATTGACTCATGGAAGTTCTAAAAAATAACCTCATCAATACTTGACTATAAATATTTATCTATCTCATGCACTTTAAGCCCCCATGCCATAAGGCTCTCAACCCGCTGGTTGGCCTTATTTAAGCGAGTAACAAAAACTTTAAAAATCTTCTTATAAAAAAGATAACCTAAAGTAGGGTGCGCATCTAAAAAAACACTCAACCTTGCTCCATCAAGCTCTATCATACTACCGCCTGTTACGGCAATGACCGTTGCCATTCTCAGGCTTGATTCATACAAACAGGTTTCACCAAAAATACTACCTTTTTCCAGATCACAAAAACCGGGTTGAATTTTTTTATGCTCACCCAGTTCTACATGCCCTGTTACTCTTAATACGCCTTCTTCGATAATAAACAAAGTTTTACCGGACTCTCCCTGTTTTACAATAACCTCATTCGCATTAAAATGACGCAGTTTCCAGGCAACACCCTCGGCAAACTGAGGGTCTTGTAAAATTTCTTTTAAAATATTTTCCATAGTCACTCCTAGCTGTCAGGAATTAACACGTTTGAGTCTGGAAATAATTTTTCAATTGCTAGTTTTAATTGTAATTTTGCCGATTTATCACCATGTACTAACCTGATCTCTTGCGGTTTTTTATGTATTCTTTTAATAAACCGCAGTAAACTTGCCTGGTCTGCATGGGCAGAATAACCACTTAGCGTATAAACACCTGCATTTATATTATAACGCTGTCCATCAAGCTCAACATAACCGTGCTTATCAGCATATTTCTGAATCACTTGCCCTGGCGTACCCGTTGCCTGATAACCGACAAATAAAATATCCGTGCGCTTATCTTCTATTAATGCTTTTAAATAGTTAACGATACGTCCGCCACTGCACATACCACTTGCAGCTAATACAATACAAGGCCTTGCGCTTCTTTTTAAGTAATCTATGGCATTTAAATGATCTTGATGAGAGTTTATCGTCGTTAACTGTTCAAAGGACAAGGGATGCCTACCTGACATCAGTTTACTTTTCGCTTCTTTATCCCAGAAGGGCCGTAATTTTTTATAAACTTCTGTAAATTCGTTAGCTAAGGGGGAATCAACAATAATTTCCAAATCACCCCAGTTCTTGGTTTTAGCTACCTTAGCTTGCCTGGAATGATGGATAATATCTTCTAACTCATAAAGCAATTCCTGTGTTCTGCCTATACTAAAAGCAGGAATAAGAATAACCCCTTTATTGATAAAACACTTTTCTATAATCTGTTTTAATTGATGTTTTCTATGTTGCCGGTTTTGGTGATTTTTATCACCATATGTGCTTTCCAGCACAAGTATATCAGCTTTATAAGGCGCTTTGGGTGCAGGCAATAAAGGAGTATAGGATGCGCCTAAATCACCAGAAAAAATAATACGTTGCTTATTATATGCACACTCAATATAGGCTGAACCTAAAATATGCCCTGCTGGCTTTAATTTAATTTTTAAAACTTGCCGGGTATTTTGTAAAGGGATTTCCTGCCACTGCCTATAAGGTAGCGCAATGATTCTAGTCTGAATTAATGCCAGAAATTTTTCCACTAAGACTCTATCTTTGGTAAAGCCTATTTTGATTGCATCTTTTAAAACCAGTGGCAATAATTCTGCAGTAGGCTCCGAACAATAAATTGCCCCCTTAAAACCAGCAGCTAATAAATAAGGTATGCGGCCCACATGATCAATATGGCAGTGGCTAACAATTAATGCCTGTACAGTAGATATAGGGAAATCAATGATTAACTGTTCAAAAAGTGAGCCATGAGGCGATGTTTCTGCACCCTGAAATAAACCACAGTCAATTAATACTGAATTTTCAGAATCTAAATGTAATTCATGACAAGAGCCAGTAACACCTCTAACAGCACCATGATGAGATATGCTTAATTTTTTTATGGGCATGTTTACTAAATCACCAAAATAGCTATGTAAAGTGCTCTGCAAAAAAACTATCTCGCTCCCCGCCCCCACAAAATAACTTCGACAGTGCCAATAATAATCGAAACATCTAAAAATAAACTATGATTTTTTACATAATATAAATCATACTCTAGCTTATTAATAGTATCCTGTTCACCTGCACCATAAGGGTAGCAAAGCTGTGCCCAGCCAGTAATACCAGGTTTAACACGATGACGCTCTGCATAAAATGGAATTCTTTTCTGAAAACCGCCTACATATTCAGGCCGTTCAGGGCGTGGGCCAACAAAACTCATATCCCCTTTTAAGACATTAAAAATTTGTGGTAATTCATCAATACGACACTTTCTTATAAACCGCCCGACTCGTGTCACACGGTCATCATTCAACTCAGCCCACTGCACACCATTTTTTTCTGCATCGGTACGCATACTACGAAATTTCATGACTGAAAAAAGCTTACCATTTTCGCCAACACGAATTTGTTTATACAATATCGGCTGTTTTAAGCCACTCTCTAATAATATTGCCAATGCAGTAAGCAACATAAAAGGCCAGGCAACTAAAAATAAAACAAGACTAGCAACTAAGTCAACCCCCCGTTTGATGACTGATTTTAAGCCACTAAAATCAAACCCATCTGAAAAGACTACCCAGCTTAATGTAAGACTATCCAGTAAAATCAATCCCTGTTCACGCTCATAAAAACTAAGCAGGTCCATAACTTTTGCCCCCAGAACCTTACAATCCAGTAGCTCTTCAAGAGGCATCGTCAAACGACGATCATCAAGGGCAATAACAATTTCATCAATATTATGCTTTATTACCAGATGGGTAAGACCTTGTGTATTTTCAATAAGCCGTTCTTTATCAATCAAACACCCGCCTTCACCCATATCAACAAAACCATGAATAATAAAGCCCTTAAGAATATAGGTATGATTAATATTGCATAGTTGCTTAGCCTTTTTTCCAGTACCCAGAACCAAAACCCGACGCATTAAATTATCAGTATTAGCATAATGATAAAAGAAATAGCGACTCAGCATGATACCTATAAATGCAAAACCTATCGCGTAAACAAAAACACTCCTAGCCACTGAATACCTAGGAAATAAATAGTAAATACTAATGATAATTACTGAGCCGATCGCAAAACTGACACAAACACGTAGTGCTAAATGGTAATCATCCCAATCAAGGCTACGTCGGTACAAGCCTATCCCTATAGAAGATAAACTTAAAACAGCTGAAAAAATAAAACTTGCTTCAATAATATCTTGATGCGTATACCAGGATGAAACTTCAATAAATCGTACATCACTTCCTAGATACATCGCTAGAAAGAAAATTACCCATTCACATACTATCAAACCTAAATAGGCGCTAGAGATATAATGTTTAAAAATCCTGATCACTTCATGCTTCTCCGTTCATTGAATCATCTTTCACTATTTATTAAAAAATAGTGATACTAGTCTTTATAATATGCCAGAGTCATGTCATCACCTGGCAAAATAATGAAATCTTTCGACTAAACCGATAGACTTTCAGGTAAATAATTTTCACATCCCCTGGCGAGTCAGCTGTTATTAACTTTCGAAAGCGGTTTTTTGGTCCCACTCCTGCGGGACTAAAGCCCCCGCTCCCGAGTATTGATTGTGAATTTCTAAGAGTCTATATGTTAATATTTCTTCATACTATGTTATCGCTACAAACCTTTGCGGGCTAGCAATTTTTTAACATGTTCAATGGGAATAGCATAAGTTATTCCACTAGGTTTCGATAATACATTTTCTTTTGTTTCTTTAACAAATACCTTATTAATTACACCAATCACTTTACCGCTTGATACCTCATACAGCGGGCTACCACTATTCCCTGGATAAGCAGTCGCATCCAGTTGATATACATCATAAGGGGCGTGTAAACGGTTAATGAGTTTTGCATTAAGTTTACCTGAATTAATAACAGGAATAGCCACTGGGCTAATCGCAGAAACAATACCTCTATGTGTCACGGGATACAGTCCTAACACCATCCCTATTGGATAACCAGTAAAGGCATATAGCTCGCCTTCCCTCACTTTCCTTGTATCCCCTAGCGTTAGGGCGGGTAAGGCTCCTTGCCTTAACTTTAAAATAGCAATATCATGCTCTTTATCAAACGCTATTCTATCAACAATAGCCCTCTTAGAGATGTTGTTGATAGTCACAAAAATAGCCCATTGCTCTAACCTTGCCGTGTTTAAGGATTTTGCGACAACATGGGCATTAGTCACGATTAGCTGTCCATTTCCCACGACAAACCCTGTCCCTAAAAACACACTCCGTGGACTGCGAGATGGCAAAAACGTCCCGACTCCAACAACGCTAGGTTTAATTTTAAGCAAGGTTTCAGGAAGTTGCTCTGCTATAGCATAATTAACAATAAAATAACTTAAGCATATTCCCAAAAATTGTTTATACAATGTCCTCATATCGCTGATAGGCCCCAGATGTTTTATGTAATTCTACATTTATTTTAATCAAAAATGAAGTTATGTGTACTACAATCAAACAATACGCCACATAAAATACCCTCATAATAAACAATATCTTCGCCAAAATAAGATAGGGTAAGAAACTAAAGATGGCCAGAAAAAGGTAAAATACTGGATTACCACACCACAATACCCACCCAAATCTGACCATGCCTGAAATCATAGCAATACTCGAAGCCTTAAGTCCAAGTTCATCTACAAATTCATTAAAACAGCTAGGTTTAATGATTGAATCTACGCTATCAATGACAGGGCATGTCACCAAACCAGATAAGAAAACGCATGGCTTAGGCATCTTTCATTAGGCAGTTTACACTTTTTTATTTATCCCCGTCATTCCCGAGTTGTTTTATCGGGAATCTCTTCATATACGCAAGATTCCTACGAGAAGCATGCAGGAATGACGACAACTTAATTTTAAAAAGAGTAAACTAGTTTTTGTTTTATATAAAGGATGTCAAATATACCTCCCATTTTTTAGCTCGATTTCTATATAATATCTCTCTTCAAAACATAGCTGTTTACTGTACTCTTAATGTCTTGCCTAAATTCGACCGATGTAATTACTTCCTCGTTACTTTCGGAACTTATACACTTAATTATATAAATTCTGGATCAATGAATAACGTGTCTAAAACATTATTATGCGGTGTGTTTTTATTCAGCTCTACCGCTGGCTTATCGACAAATGTTGCTTATGCAGAGACCGCACTTCAATCTGATATTAAAGAAACGATAAAACATAAAATAGTCGGTTTAAATGGATTCAGTTGGTACTATGGCTTTGATATTGAGTTAAAAAAACAGGTTATTTTACTAAACGTTGCTATTAACCTTATTCCCGCCCCGGGAGTCAGTCGAGTTGAGTTATCTCAAACAAAGTCTATTTGGAAAAAAGCGATTGAAAATACATGGAGCAATCAATACGCTATCAAAACAAATACAGGGGCTATTTACCCCATTTTAATAACAGTCAGCTTTCGTGCTTTGAGCTTTCATCACTCAGTAATTGTAAGACCCGGCAAAGGGAGTAGTGATGAACTAAACTGGAATGTACGCGATAGCCAACAAACAGTCGCACATGAATTTGGTCATATGCTAGGTGCTTTTGATGAGTACTTGCACGGAGCAAATGATCCTGCTAATCCCATTATTGATAGCTCCAGTATTATGAGTAGCCTGCCTAAATCAGGAAAAATTTATGCGCGGCATTTTCACAAGATACAGGCCTGGTTTCTAACAAAAACAGCTGAGGAGGTAGTTCAGCTTATAGCACTGAAGCAGTAAGTAATATGATTTAGCTACGGACTCCTGCTTGAAGTATAAACGAGAAGATGATAGCCAATTCAGCAGACTTTCAACTCTTTAACTCAAATTTAACGTTTAACTTCATGGCAGTAACGGAAACCTTGGGAACTAGAAAAACGCATTCAATAATATCACTGAATAACAAAACCATTCACAGCTTGTTTCATGCTAATCATATAAGCCTCCCCTCTTTTAATAGGAAAATCCTGACCACTAACATTCGCTGCTAAGTCATAGATTGCTGTATCGTATCGCCCTGTCACAAAATTAAACCTTTGAATACTGGCAACAACAGTATCATCACCTATCGCTTGTAATAATTGGAAAGCACTATAGCCTTGCGGTAGCTGGCTAAAGCCAATCAGATTTGAACCCGCCTGCAGGCTATAAGCGTTACTCAGTGGCAATGTACCGTTGATTAATAGTTCTGCTCCCTCCGCCATATCAATCAAATAGCCACGACCACTTTGCAAGGCAAAATTATTGCCAGGGGCTGTAAAAACTAGGTTTGCAGCTGAATCTATATATTTAATCGTGTTGACACGCGCTCCAAGTAATGCAAGTAAATTATTAACCTGAGCTAATTCTGGTTGTATAGGAAAACTCAGCATATTTAAACCAGGTTTTAATGTCAGTTTAAAATCCGCTACAGTCGGGTTAGTTTTTTCCAGGAATTCCTGACTATTGCGGCTACCATCGGCATCACTGTCCTGCGTACCATCTCCTACGATACTACCAAAATAAAGTTGCTCCCATAAATCAGCTAATAAGTCTGTATCACTATCGGTCCCTGCTCTATCAATCGCTATGGTTGCAGGAGCATAACTGGTGATTAAGCCAGCCCCTGCATCCATTTGTGCATAAGAATAATAAATGCCGTCGCTCACAGCACTGGTATCCCATTGATATTGGTCATTCAGCCCATCAGCATCTTCTTCTATTCCTGCCGCAATTTGCACACCATCAGCATCACTTTCATCAGTATCATAATACAAGTCAATGACTGCATTGACACTATTCGCCTGGTCCTCCCATTGCAGTGCAATGGCTTCTCCTGTACTGTAATGCAAACCAACAGGATCGGTCATGATAATATGATTATCTAATGCAATACTGCTTAAGTGCGTGCTTAAAGTAGAGACACTAAATCTATCTGTAAAATTCATATTGATATCTTGGCTAAAATGCGTTCCTAAGCCACTCCAAACATCAAGTGTTAATACCTGGTTTCCTGCAGGCTGCCAGTTTTCCCCATTAGCAGCAAAAAGCTGACTTAGATTTAGATAGGCTTGCTGACTATTTCCACCATCCCCCACGCGTGCAGCAACTGCGTAGTGAGTATCATTATGTGATGCAGTAACTAACCACCCCGATGGATTGTCATGATTAAATGAAACAAGCAGTTGATTTGATTCAGCTAAAAAACTATTAGCTGATTCAGTATTCACTTCGGCAAACACACCTGATGCTACGGGCCATGTACCTGCATCACTCTCAGTTTCTACATAGACCTTAATATAATAAGTAGTATTAGGGCTGGCTCCCATGACCTGTATCATAGATTGCCCCAAAGAGTAATAGTTCGCCTGGGCATTGGCAATAAATTGCTCTTGTGTATATTCAAGCGTGAGACTGGGATCGCCCCCTTGAACGACATTAGTGCGGACTTCTAATTGATTGCTAATATTAAAAAGCCCCGCACTATCACGAAAAATTTCAATACGTGGCCGAGTAATACCATCTGTTTCCCAAATAACACTAAAACTTGTCGGGGTCACATTAACAATAGTAGGATTTTGTACGACTATTTCAGCATGCACATTCAATGCAATACCTAAAAAAAGAGTCGCAATATTAAACCTTATGGGGAGCCTCTGTACGTTCACTGTAATCCTCCGCTTATACTCCGAGTATTTTTCTGCTGACCACCCTGGCCTTCACGACTCAAAATCAATTCACCACCCGTCAAAATAGCCTGCCGCTTGATACGCCCCGCACTTAATCGCCTATATACTTTTTCTGAGCGAGCATCTACATTATCAATCAAGATAAAAAGTGGCGGCACTTCACTTTTTTGGCGGCGCATCACTGGCTTTAAGTGAAACTTAGACCCTTTATCAGTGGCAGCAACATGATATGCGGGTTTAATACTTTCAACACTCGGAAATTTTATCGCTAAATCAGAAAGCACCTGCCCTTCTTTAGGCAACCTCACATCCAGTAAAACAATCTCTGTATCCGTATTAATCAATACTAAAAGTTCTGCATAGGTAATATAGCTATACACCACTTTTTTCATGGCAGACTTTTGCGTGTCTAGCATATTAAAACTCTGCCATACCGCCATTCCCCCTTCTAGCATTTCTGCTTGTATGCCTTTTTTCTGATTCAAAGCAATCACGGCATTTTCAGTTATTTCAGTATGCACGCCATCCCCATAAACAACCACTCGCCCAATGGGAGGTAGCTGTTTATTTTCCATCATTCGTGCTGGAATATTAATGGCATTAGGAATATGACTCTCTTGATACAGCCCTAAACGACGAATATCAATGAGAGTGAGTTTTTCACCATCGTTTATCAGCTGATGCAATTCTGCAGCGCTAAGCGCCAATACAGCTGAGGGTTGACTTAGCATTAATGCAGTCAGCAGTAAGTAAATAAATTGTTTAAATTGATACATATTATTCTCCCGGTATCCAAGCTGGCACGGCTTGTTTCATATCCAGCATAATCACGGCGATATTTGCTATCAAAAAGTTATGACCGACAATGCTACCATTATCAACATTGGCGACCTGCCATTGCCCGCTAGCTGAATCTAGCATACGAATAGCATTGATATTGTCCAATCCTACCGCATTAAGCAATTGATAACTTGTGTAATTATCAGGAAAACAGGTATAACTAAAGACATTAACACCCACACTTAAGTTCAAACTATTACATTGGTTTTGACCTAAGTCTAAGATTTTAGTCGCCCCA
>WTCN01000244.1 GCA_013138555.1 Methyloprofundus sp.
AGATTGCAGTAGGGATGTTAAGGCTCATTTAGTGCGTTCAGTATAAAGTTGTAGGAAACCTTATATTTCAACTCATACAGGAGTTTTTAGCATCCCTTTTTTATACATCAAGCCGTAGAAGAGCCCAGAGTATTTCATATTTCTCATTAAAATCAATAGGGTAGAGAATAGTAAAAGCTAATCCAGCCTATATTGGCTAAGATTTCCGAAGCAAAAATATCCTTACCTTTTATGCATGATATGAATGATTTTCATCACTCCATGACTGCCCCGGCATTGCTGATTTAAGGAGAGGGGGAAGGCTTGCCTTGTGGATGCCGGGGATGGCTAAAGGTGAAAAATACAGAATTTTCTGAATTGCTGCCCGATAAGGAAATACTTTGCAATTGAATGAAACTCAGATAAAATCAAGTTAGCAACTATTATGCTTTTTTTATACCTTACTAATTAAAATGGAGAGAGAGTTTATGTTCACAAAAAAAAATACTGCATCATTTATTAAAGCGGCTGCTTTAGGTGTTGCTGTTGCTTCTTTAACTGCATGTGGCATTGATGCGCCAAAATCTGAAATTGCTTATGCAGAAGCAACTATTCAGTCTGCACGCAATGTTGATGCGAATCGTTATGCAGGTGTCGAACTGGAAAGGGCGAAAGGAAAATTGCATCAGGCTAAAACAGCAATGAAAGAGGGTGAAAATGAAAAGGCCTTACGTCTGGCAGATGAAGCGACTGCAACGGCTAGCCTAGCTCAGGCAAAAGCCGAAGCCGGCAAAGCAAAAACGGCTGAAACCCAGATGCAAGAAAGTTTGGATATGTTGAAAACACAGCTAAAATAAACCTTTCTGACTTGAATTTACCTTTATTTTTTGGACTCATTTATGAAAACATTGACAGTAAAAAAACTGATTATCCCGGCTGTTATAGCGACATTAGCCACTGGATGTGCTGAATTACAAAAACCACAGTCTTTATTAGATGCTGAGCAAGCTTATAGTGCAGCAGCTAACAATTCTAGTGTACAGAAATATGCAGCAGATGAACTCACTAAAGCAAATCAAACCTTGATAAGTGCCGGAACTGCTGAATCCGCAGAAGATATGCTTTCTTTGGCATATATTGGTAATGCTCAAGTTGAGTCTGCTGTTAACTCTGCTGCTGCCGAGCAATCCAGACAAAATAGCATAGACTTATTAACACAAAAAGATGAACTGATTACGGCATCAATTAATGCAAAAAAAGATGCTGCCAATCAGCAAAAAGATGCTGCACAGAACAGATTGCTAGAGATGCAGGCAAATGAAGCAGAACGTGACATTTTATTGGCTTTCGGACAAATTGAATTTGTTTCAGGAACGGCTAATTTAGTGCCAGGGGCAGCAAAAGGAATTGAGCTGTTGGCAGAGTATATGCATAAATACCCGAGTAAGACAGTCGCTCTTTCCGGGCATACTGATAGCTCAGGAAGTGCCGAGCTAAATAAAAACCTATCGCAACAACGTGCTGATTTTATTCGTGATGTATTAATTAGCAAGGGGATTTCTCCTGAACGTATTACCGCCATTGGTTATGGTGAAAGTCAGCCAGTTGCCTCAAATAGCTCGCGAGCGGGTCGTCAGAAAAATCGTCGTATTGATATCCGTTTTGACTAGTTATTGTTGATAAAAATATGTTACGTAGCATTCTGTTGCGTAGCATGATTATCATAGTATTTACTTCTTCTCGGTTTATCCGTCAGTCTTAGGAGCGGGTATTGCTGAATTCTTGTTCCTTGGCTTCTAAGAATGAGTTTTTCTCGGTATAATTAATATTTTATGCCCAATGGAAATATACCATGAAACAAAAAATTTTAGGTCTTGCTGTTAGTTCACTTTTCTTGCTGTCTTTTTCTTCCGCACACGCTGAGGAATGTGATCTAACATATAATATGAAAGGCTGGTCTGCTTTTTATAAAGCTTATAAAGGAACAGGGACTGTGACTTGTCCTAGCGGTAAAAGTGCTAAGGTGAAATTGAGCTTAAAAGGTGGCGGGTTCACTTTTGGTGCTTCAGAAATTATTGATGGTAAGGGCAAGATCCGAGGTGTTAGCAATATAAGCGATATCTATGGTGGTGGCTTTGCATTAGGCGGGCATGCCGGGTTTAATAAATCTGTAGAAGGGCGCTGGGTTCCAAGAGGCGCTCGTACAGTGACTTTATCTGGCAAAGGAAAAGGTTACGATCTTGGCTGGTCTATGGGAAGTTTTAATATCTCTAAGCCTTAAGGAAGTTTCTGATTTCAGAGACTTTCCATTGCCTGCTATATAAGGTGGGCAATAACTCTGCATCTTGAGCTAAGATGTGGCATCATTTTTATTCTAATATTAGCAGATTCCTGTGTCACTTAAAGACTTCGATTTTAGCCAGAAAATAGATATTATTGTTATTGGTAGTGGTATAGGCGGCCTAACTGCGGCTGCTTTGCTGGCAAAAGCAGGTAAACGAGTTATCGTGTTAGAGCAACATGACCGGGCAGGTGGTTATGCGCATGGTTTTAAACGTAAAAAATATTCATTTGATGCGGGTGTGCACCTAACCAGTGGCTGTGGTTTACATGGCTTTAGCGGTGGCCAGGTGATACGCAAAGTGTTACAGGCCATCAATATGTATGATCAGGTCGAATTTATTAAAGTTGACCCATTTGCTTTTATTGCAACGACTCACCATTCTGTTGTATTGCCTACATCAATTGATGCGGTTGTCAGTCAGTTAGGTGAATTATTTCCTCATGAACGACAAGGAATACATGATTTATTAATATTGTGCCTACAATTAGCAGAGCAACTTGCGTTAGCTGATGATGTGATTGCAAGGAAAGATACTGAGCTAATGTACTCTAAACTGGATTTGTTATTTAAATATCGGCGCAGTACTTTGGCTGATGTCTGGACAGATTATATTCAAGACCCGGATTTACAATGTATTTTTGCTGCTTTATGGCCCTATTTAGGCTTACCTCCTGAAAGGGTCTCATTTGTTTACTGGGCAAGTATGTTGATGGGTTATATTGCTGATGGTGCCTTTTCTTGTAAAGGTGGCTTTCAGGTGCTGGCAGACAGTTTAGTGACTGGTCTGCAGCAAGCAGGTGGGCAGGTTTTCTTCAGGCAAAAGGTAACTAAAATAAATGTCAGTGAAAATCAGGTTCAGGGGGTATTGCTTGCATCGGGGGAAACTATCCAGGCTGAAATAGTGATCGCAAATGCTGATATGTTGCAGACAGTCTATTCCCTAGTGGGTAAGGAATATTTTCCAAAGCGTTATTTATCTCGATTACAGCGGATGGAAGTATCCTGTTCAATCTTTGTTGTCTATATCGCTACAGACCTGGATCTTGTTCAAGCCGGAGCACATCATGAGGCATTTTATTATGATGAATTAAATCATATTGTGAATTATGAGAATGCATTACAAGGTCGGGTTTCCTGGTTAAGTATTACCGTCCCTACACTCATTGATAAAAGTCTTGCCCCCGAAGGAGAGCACTTAGTGATGCTGACAGCTTTGGCTGATTTTTCACATAGTGAAGACTGGAAGCAAGCGAAAGCTGATTATATGGATAAAATGCTTGATTTCGCGGACAGAAAAATTAAGGGTTTAAAATCACATATTCTATTTATTGAGGCGGGATCGCCTGCAACAATGCGGCGCTACACCTTAAATCATCAGGGAGCGGCGTATGGCTGGGCAGTGACACCCGAGCAGGTCGGTGCAAACCGGGTTGCTAACAAAGCACCGATAGAGGGGCTTTATTTTGCAGGTCACTGGACGACCCCCGGTGGCGGTGTCTATGGTGTCAGTTATTCAGGAATGCAAACAGCGCAAACAATTTTAGGCCTGAACAGACAAGAGGAACTTTGGCAGTTATGTGCCCGTTAATTGGGTGAGGCGTTATAATATACGCGGTATCATATGACTGAGAAGGGGAGCAGGCCTTAGAGACTGTGAAAGTAACCAATAATATATCTAAAAAGATAGATTCCGTAGGTTGGGGTGAGCTTGCGAACCCCAACAATCAATGGCTTACCTAGCCTCAGTTGTTGGGGCCCAACCTACACATAATACTTTCACAGTCTCTTTAGTCTGCGCGAGTCATCAACAGCGAAATTATAAAAACGAAACTCAAGTATTTTATCAGTGGTGATATAGCTAGGCTAAAGCTTACTCTCCAATGGTTTAAGCTAGAGAGATATTTGTTCGGAGAACTATCATGCTTAAAACATACGATGTCCTTATTATGGGAGGGGGACTCTCTGGACTCACACTTGCAATTCAGCTAAAGCGTAGAGTAGAAAATATACGCATTCTGGTTATTGAAAAAAACGCTTACCCAGTACCTGAAGCGGCACATAAGGTGGGGGAGTCTTCGGTAGAAATTGCCAGTCATTATCTGGGTGAAGTTTTAGGCTTGCAGGCTGAGTTAGAAAATGAACTGCCTAAACTGGGTTTACGCTTTTTTTATACCTATAAGGATAATAAAGATATTTCTAAAAGAATTGAACTTGGACCGAGTACTTTTCCTGCTTCAAAAAGCTATCAGCTAGACAGAGGAAAGTTTGAGAATGCCTTGATTAAGCATTGCCTTAAGCTCAAGATAGACTTTCAGGATAACTGTAAGGTTAAAGAGATTTCTCTAGGTAAAAATGATCATCAGATTAGCCTGTTACATAATGAGCAGGAAAGCCTTGTCCAAAGTAAATGGCTGGTTGATGCAACGGGGCGCATGAGCCTGTTGAAGAGAAAGTTAAAACTTGCCAAGCCGGCTTACCATGATGTTAATGCCTCGTGGTTCAGAATTAATCATGAGATTAGAGTGGATGACTGGATAACTGAGCAATCGTGGCATGATCGTGTCGTGGAGCCGAGGTGGCTGAGTACCAATCATCTACTTGGTAAAGGCTACTGGGTGTGGATTATTCCCCTTTCAACAGGGGCAACCAGTATTGGAATTGTTGCGGATGCTAAAATTCATCCCTATGCCGAATTCAATACCTTTGAAAGAGCAAAAGTGTGGTTGAAAAAATATGAACCACAATTTGCACAAATTATTGATCAGCACCTTGAACAGTTTCAGGATTTTCTGACCTTGAAGCACTATTCACATAATTGCAAAAAAATGTTTTCAGCGGATGGCTGGGCTATTACCGGTGATGCCGGTATTTTTCTTGATCCGTTTTACTCGCCAGGCAGTGACTTTATTGCCATGAACAATAGTTTTATTACTGAGCTAATCGTTAAGCAATATGCGGGTGAGGATATTGCTTTAGTAACAGGACACTATGAGAAATTATTTCGTACCTTGTTTTTAGCCTTTGGTCCAGTCTATGAGGATCAATATCCGATTATGGGTAATGCCAGGGTAATGACGATAAAAGTTATCTGGGACTTTACTCTATACTGGAGCGGTATTGCAGTCATATATTTTAGAGGTAAATTATGTGATCTGATGTTTATGCAATCTGCAGCAGTCATTTTGCAGCAAATATATCAGCTTAATATTCAAATGCAGGGACTTTTTCGGCACTGGGCTGAAATAGACGCATCGACTGATGATATGCATGATGTTTTTTTGAATTATAGTAATATAGAATTTTTGCAGCAATTAAATAAGGGCTTGCATAAGGAACAGAGTGATGAGGAGTTACAGCAACAGCTTATGCAGAATATTGCTTTTATTAAGGAATTGGCAAATGAAATTGCAATAGAAGCAACGCGGACTTTTCCTGAACTAAAAGAGCATGCGCCGGAAATGCAGGAGAGTAGTTCTAAGCATTTACAGGATATTTTTGTATTATTGGGGAGTAGGCTTTAGCCTACGCGATTAATTAAACTAGCTCAGATTCAACCTGACATTTTCAAAAATAAATTGAGATTAAACCATGAAGTTCCTTTATTTTAAACTAAAACTTAACTAACTTGGACAGTAACATGCTTTCCTGCTCTTTCCAGAATATCAACTAAGGCATCAATACTGAATTTTCCAGATTT
>WTCN01000206.1 GCA_013138555.1 Methyloprofundus sp.
TGAACCCCAACAACTGAGGCTAGGTAAGCCATTGATTGTTGGGGTTCGCAAGCTCACCCCAACCTACGGAATCTATCTTTTTAGATATATTATTGAATACTTTCACAGTCTCTAAAGCCCCTCCTACAATACAGTGAACAAAATTAATAAGAGAAAATAAACACAAGATGACAACATTTAATAACGTAACAGTCGTTAAAAAAGCAAATATTTATTTTGACGGACAAGTCAGTAGTCGCACCATTCAATTTGCCGATGGAACAGAAAAAACGCTGGGGTTTATGTTGCCAGGTGACTATACCTTTAATACGGCTGCGAAAGAATTGGTGGAAATTATGGCGGGCGATTTAGATCTATTATTACCGGAAACGGAGCAATGGCAGACGATAAAAGCAGGGGAGTCATTTGAAGTCCCTGCCAATTCACAATTTAAGATTAAAATCAAAACCCCGACAGATTATTGTTGTTCTTATTTTAAGTAAAGTTATGATGGAACAGCGTGTTATTACGATAGAAACAAAACTGGCTTATCAGGAAGATACTATTGCACAGTTAAATGAGGTTATTTGTAGGCAGCAAGATCAAATTGATGCATTAGAGCGCCTTACTCAACAACTGTTAGGCCGTGTACGTGATTTATCAGAGACTGCAACACAGTCGGGTGGTGCATTTTCGGCGGCTGATGAGAGACCACCGCATTATTAATCGAGGTCCGTTATTAGGGCGCATGGAGTGCGCCCTATGCTTATATAGGTGTTACATTAATATCAAACAGGAATATGCAACGAGCGCCCGTTTAATGCCAAAGCACTCTCATGTATCGCCTCGGATATAGTCGGGTGAGCATGTATGGTACGTGCCAGGTCTTCAGCCGTCGCCGAGAACTCCATCGCTAAAACGGCTTCGGCAATCAGCTCTGAAGCAAGCGAGCCGATAATATGCACACCCAGAATAATTTCCGTATCTGCCTGTATAATCATTTTGATCATACCTTCCGTCGTACCCATAATTTTAGAACGACTGGTTGCACTAAAAGGAAAGGTGGTGGTTTTGATATTTTCACCGATGGCAAGCAGACTTTGTTCTGTCTGACCTACCCAGGCAATTTCAGGGTCGGTATAGATAATATTCGGTATCGTATGATAATTAATCGGGGACTGTTGCTCAGCGATATGCTCTGCGACAAAAATACCTTCTTCAATACCTTTATGCGCTAACATAGGGCCTGATAACGTTAAATCTCCGATAGCATAAACCCCAGGCAACGTGGTACAGCAATTCTCATCGACATGGACAAAACCCTCCTCATCCAGTAGTAAATCAGCAGAAGCGGCTATCAGTGTCTCAGTATTGGGTTTCCTGCCTGATGCGACGATTAGTTTTTCAAAAGAACATTGATGCTGACCCTGGGCATCTTCATATTTTAGGCTGACTTGCTGTTGCTCAATATGCGTTGAAGTGACACGTGCACCTAGGCGTATATCCAGTCCCTGCCGACTGTAGAGCTTAAATGCTTCGTCCGATATTTCCTGGTCAGCCATGGTCATAAAGGATTCCTGTGCTTCTAGCAGCACAACTTTTGTGCCTAATTTATTCCAGATACCCGCGAGCTCTATACCAATGGCACCTGCACCGATAATACCCAGTGATTTAGGAGCGCTTTGTAAGTTTAATGCTGTTTTAACATCAATAATAAATTCGTTATCTATCGGGGCAAAGCTGAGTTCGACAGGGCTAGAGCCGGCAGCAAGAATGATTTTATTAGCACTAAGAACCCGGGGTAAACTATCACTAAAGGGCGTTATTTCTACCCGGTTTGGATTAATCAGTTGCGCATGTGCACGAATCGTTTCTACTTTATTATCTGCAAATATCTTTTCGACTTGTTGATTGAGTGCGGCAACGATGGATTCCTTGCGTTGCTGCATACGCGGTATATCTGCCTGAATATTATTGGCACTAATACCATGATCGGCTATACCGTGATTGAGTAAATGATATAGTTTTGCCGATTCTAATAAAGCAACGGCAGAAATACAGCCACCATTAACATAATTTCCACCCAGGCAGGTAGAAGCTTTTTCGTTACTCCAGTTATCAATGCACGCGGTTTTCAGGCCTAGTTGACTGGTACGCGTCGCCGCCACATAGCCTGCGGGACCTGCACCGATAACAATAACATCGAAATCATTTTTTTGGGGTGACATAAGACTAACCTACTTTAAATATTAAGCAATAAATGTGCAGGTGACTCCAGACCTTCTTTTATTGAGACAAGAAATTGTACGGCATCGCGTCCATCGACCAAACGGTGGTCATAGGATAAAGCAAGATACATAACCGGACGAATGACAATTTCGCCATTTTCAACGACGGGCCGCTCAGTAATCGCATGCATTCCTAATATCGCACACTGAGGCGGATTAAGAATCGGGGTGGACAGCATAGAGCCAAAAATTCCCCCGTTAGTAATGGTAAAAGTCCCGCCATTAAGCTCTTCATAAGATAATGTGCCCGCTTTGGATTTTTCACCAAAATCAACAATATTTTTTTCTATTCCCGCAAAATCCAGTTGATCTGCATCGCGTAATACAGGCACGATTAAACCACGCGGTGAAGCAACGGCAATACCCACATCATAATAACCATGGTAAATAATGTCTTGGCCATCAATAGAAGCATTAATAGCTGGAAAGCGTTTAAGTGCTTCGATTGAGGCTTTAATAAAAAAGGACATAAAACCCAGTTTCACACCGTGTTTGGCTGTAAAACGTTCCTGGTATTGTTTGCGCAGTTCAATAACGCTTTGCATGTTCACCTCATTAAATGTGGTTAGCATGGCGGCATTTTGCTGTGCCTGTAATAAACGCTCAGCGACTTTAGCACGTAAGCGTGTCATAGGGACTCGTTGCTCAGGTCTAGCGCGGGAACTATCAATCTTTGTGCTACTCGTTACAGTTAATTCCACCTGCCTGGTCTCTTCAACCTGAGGTTCAGGGCTTGCCTTTTGCATAACGGTAGGCTTTGGGCTAATATTTTGATCCAAATAATCCTGTACATCACTTTTAGTCAAGCGTCCGCCTTTTCCGGTTCCTGAAATCAGGCTTGGATCAAGGTCATTTTCAAAGATGATTCGGCGCACAGCCGGGCTAAGCGGGATATCACTTGCTGATGCTTCGTTTGTCTTACCGGTGGAGGGAGAATCTTCGCTTACGGCTTCTGAGTCGGTGCTGATGGTCGCCAGTAAGTCTCCATCTTTGACGGTGCTACCATCCTGAGCAATAATTTCACTGAGTATGCCTGATACCGGGGCAGGAACTTCAAGTACCACCTTATCCGTTTCCAGGTCAACCAGGTTTTCATCCTTCTGAATGGTATCACCCGCTTGTTTATGCCAGTTAATTAATGTCGCATCAGCAACCGATTCGGGGAGAGTCGGGACGCGTATTTCAATACTCATGATATTTTCCTTGTAGTAGCCGTTTGACCATATAAAGCCATTTCGACAACGTCTTTTTGTTGTTCTATATGTTTAGCTAAATTACCGACTGCAGGTGATGCAGAAGCAGGGCGACCACAATAAATTAAATCCAGATGGCCGGGTTTATAATTAGCAAAATTATGTCGAGATTGATACCAGGCTCCCTGGTTTTGCGGTTCCTCCTGACACCAGACGAGTGTTTCTAAATGTGGGTATTTGCTAAATTCAGCCGCATAATCCTCAGCTGGAAAAGGATACAGCTGCTCAATTCTGATAATGGCGACATTATCAGGATTGTTTTGTGAGCGTGCTTCCAGTAAATCATAATAGACTTTACCTGAACAGAGTATCAGGCGAGTGACTTTTTCTGCCTCTATTGTTGCATCTGTCTCGGGAATAATCGTTTGAAAATGTCCATTGACTAGATCTTCCAGCGTTGATACTGCTGCTTTATGTCGTAATAAGCTTTTGGGCGACATCACAATAAGTGGCTTACGGTAAGTTCTTATAATTTGTCTGCGTAATAAATGAAATATCTGCGCAGGCGTAGAGGGCACACAGACCTGTATGTTTTGATCCGCACAGAGTTGTAAATAACGCTCTAAACGCGCCGAAGAATGTTCCGGGCCTTGACCCTCAAGGCCGTGTGGCAATAGCATAACCAGGCCAGATAAACGCCCCCATTTACTTTCGCCAGAGCTGATAAATTGATCTATTAATACTTGTGCGCCATTCGCAAAATCACCAAACTGGGCTTCCCAGATCGCTAAGGTTTCAGGGACGGTTGAACTGTAGCCATATTCGAACCCCAGAACCCCTGCCTCAGAAAGAATTGAGTCAAAAATTTGCGGGCGACCCTGTTTGATATCCAGGTGTTTTATCGGGATATAGGATTCACCATTCAGTTGATTATGCAAAATGATATGGCGATGGAAAAAGGTCCCACGACCCACATCCTGACCGACTAAACGCACATTATACTGATCCATCAGTAGCGTTGCATAGGCCATATTTTCAGCAAAGCCCCAGTCTAATGGCATGGCACCAGCTGCCATTTTGCGCCTATTTTCCATGATTTTAGCAACCCTGGGGTGTAACTCAAATCCCGGTGGTAAACGTTGTGACTGATTATTGCAAAATCTTATACGCTCTAAGGGAACTTTAGTATCGCAGGGGGTATCCCAGTGTTGACCCACATATTTATCCCAAAGTTTAGAGTAGGAATAACTGGAGTCAATAATCGGCCGTGAAACCGGCTTACCAGCATCCAGTAAGTCCTGATAAGACTGCTCCATTTCTTGTACTTGTTGCTCGGTTAAAACCCCTCGCCTAACCAGTTCAGCTGCATAAAGCGTACAGGTAGTGGCTAATGCATTGATTTTTCTGTACATCATCGGCTGTGTTGTCGATGGTTCATCCGCCTCATTATGACCCCGACGACGATAGCAAATCAGATCGATAACCACATCTTTATTAAAAGTAGCACGATAATCCAGAGCCATTTGGGTGACAAAAAGCACAGCCTCAGGGTCATCGCCATTCACATGAAACACGGGGGCCTGAATCATATTGGCGACATCGGTGCAATAGAGGGTAGACCTTGCATCGAATGGGTCGCTAGTGGTAAAACCTATCTGATTATTAATAACGATATGAATGGTTCCCCCGGTTGCAAAAGCACGGGTTTGCGCCATATTTAAGGTTTCCATGACAATCCTTTGTCCGGCAAATGCCGCATCCCAATGAATAAGAATAGGAATAATAATATTGGCACTATCTTTGCCATATCTATCTTGTCGGGCTTTAACAGAACCTTCAACTACTGGGTTAATGATTTCCAGGTGAGAAGGGTTGAAAGCCATCGTCACATGCGCAATTCCACCATCTGTCTGCATATTAGATGAAAATCCCATATGATATTTGACATCACCGGTAATCACACCAGGGTTAGTCGTCGCCGTGCCTTTAAATTCATTGAATAGTTGAGCAGGACTTTTACCCAGGATATTAATCAGTACATTTAATCGGCCTCTATGTGCCATGCCGATAACCAGCTCTTTGGTTCCATATTTACCGGAGCGTTGAATGATCTCGTCCAGAATTGGAATAAGGCACTCGCCACCTTCCAATGAAAAACGTTTCTGACCGACAAAATTACGATGCAGGTATTTTTCTATGCCCTCGGCTGCCGTTAACTGCTCTAGTAACCAGATTCTTTTTTTATTATCAATATTTTCACCTGGCTTTGAGCCTTCCAGGCGATTTTTAATCCAGCGTTTAATATCAGCGTCGAATATATGCATATATTCGGTACCAATATTACCGCAATAAATCTCTTTTAGGGTCGTAATAATCTCTTTTAACGGTAAACGATCCACGCCATATAGCGTCCCGGTATCAAATAAAGTATCCAGGTCAGGTTCGGATAAACCGTAATAATTGGGATCAAGGTCCGGAACAGTGCGGTGAATTTTACCTAAAGGGTTATTGGTCGCCATTTCGTGCCCATGGGCACGGTAATGATTAATCAGGCGTGCAACTGCGGATTGTTTTTTGACACTTTCTTCGGTAAATCCTTGCAGTTCAGCAATACGAGAAGAATTAGACGCAGCAAGCAGAG
>WTCN01000093.1 GCA_013138555.1 Methyloprofundus sp.
AAAATGCCATCGACCGATAATAAACACGCCAATAAAGCCGCTACCCAGATAACACCGGGAGCAACTTCTGATAAGAACGTAGGATCAGGGCTGACCCCTAATGGAAATAGCACAGCGACCATTAAAAAGAACGCCAAAGGATTAATGATGTCATTACGATGACGGAAAACCAGTAACAAATCACGTTTGATTGCAGATAGCAGAAAACTCATATCACCGCGACCTCATCTAAGTTGATCGGGCGTACTGTTTTCCCGGGAATCATTAAGTCATGATGGGTCGTCAGGATAACAGAGCCGCCATCATGCACATGATTGGCAATTAAAGCTTCTTTTTCACCCACTCCTTTTTTATCCAGCGCGGTGAAAGGCTCGTCTAAAATCCATAATGGAGCGCTACTTAAATACAAACGCGCCAACCCAACACGCCTCTGCTGCCCTGCCGAAAGACTATGACAAGGAACATCTTCAAAGCCATACAGCCCAACCTGTTTTAGGGCTTCCATAATAGAGCATTTATTCAAGCTTTTATCCAGCTGCATCATCCAGCGTAAATTTTCCTCAGCAGTCAAGCTACCTTTTACACCCGCCAGATGCCCTACATACAACATAGCCTGATAATATTCATCGCGGCTCTCATCTAAAGCCTTTCCTTGCCAGAAGATATCGCCTGTATAGGCATCAGATAAACCACATAATATACGTAATAAAGTTGTTTTACCGCTACCATTCTGACCAATAATCTGTACAACTTCTGCAGCATTGATTTGTAACGAAAAATTTGCAAACAATACGCGCTCATCACGCTCACAGAATAAATTTTTTACTTCTAGTGTCATAAAATATAACAAATCCCTTGTGTAGGGTGGGCAGCGCTTTTTTGCCCACCTTGTTGTGCGATAATAAACGATGGACAGCATATAGCATTACCCACCGGAACAGAACTAAAAAATGCTTATGTTCGCCCGTATTTATCCTCAAAACGCACAATATCATCCTCACCCAGATAACTCCCTGACTGCACTTCCACTATTTCCAGCGGAATAACCCCCGGATTTTCCAGGCAATGCACTACTCCCAGCGGAATATAAGTTGATTCATTTTCAGATAACAGGATGGTTTCTTCACCTTTACTGATCAAGGCCGTCCCTTTAACAACCACCCAATGTTCAGCACGGTGATGATGTTTCTGTAGTGATAATTTAGCACCGGGTTTAACAACAATACGCTTGGTTTTATGGCGTTCGCCACTATCCACCGAATCATAATGCCCCCAGGGCCGATAGACTTTGCGATGCAAATCCGCTTCCGGGCGTTGTTCTTTTTTTAAGCTGGCAACAATTTTCTTAACATCCTGAACCCTGTCTTTAGGAGCCACCATGACCGCATCATCCGTTTCAACTACCACTATATCCTGAAGACCAATCACAGCAACCAGTTTATTTTCCGCATGAAGAAAAGAATTTTCTGTATCTAATGCCAATACATCTCCGCTGACAGCGTTACCAAAGGGGTCTTTATCAGTCACCTCCCATAGTGCCGACCAGGAACCTACATCACTCCAGCCCGCCTGCAAAGGGATAACCACCGCTTTATCGGTTTTTTCCATCACCGCATAATCAATGGAATCAGACGGGCATTGAGCAAACAAGTCTGTATCTATACGCACAAAATCAACATCCACTTTAGCTTGTGAAAATGCCTGACGACAGCAACTCAACATCTCCGGGGAAAATTTCTCTAACTCTTCCAGATAACGCCCTGCTTTAAAAGCAAACATGCCACTATTCCAGTAATATTCACCACTATCAACGTAAGCTTGCGCAACAATAGCATCAGGTTTTTCTACAAATTCGGCAACCTTAAAAGCATCCGCTATATTTTCACTTGAGCGTTTAATATACCCATAGCCTGTTTCAGCCGCAGTTGGCACGACACCAAAGGTCACTAAAAAACCCTCTTCTGCCAATTGCCCCGCTTTAATCACTGCTTGCTGAAAAGCAGGCACGTTATCTATCACATGGTCAGCAGGCAAAACCAGTAAAATATCATCAGGATTTTTTGCCGCCAATGCTGCCAGGGCAACAGCAGGTGCGGTATTTTTACCGACTGGCTCCAGTATAATTGAGTCAGGCTGGGCATCAACCTCCCATAACTGCTCAGCCATCATAAACCGATGCCCTTCATTACAAACAGCAATGGGAGCTTGCAACTGCTCTATCCCTCTTAAGCGCAACACTGTTTCTTGTACCATTGTTTTATCAGAAACCAATGGCAAAAACTGCTTAGGATAGGTCCCTCGCGATAAAGGCCATAAACGGGTCCCAGAACCACCAGAGAGAATTACAGGTATCATGATCTTCCTTTGCTCATTTTAAGACTGAGTAGTTTACAAAACATTTAATAAAAAGTAAAAGCCAGGTATCAAGAAGCTTAATTTTTGCCCACCAATTTAAGGCCGTACAGACTTTTACCATGAAGAATATAAAGCTGAGTTCGGGATAAACTAATTTACCCATCACTTCGTAGGATGTATTCCATACACCATCGACTATTGACGCATAAAATGCATCCTGTATCACTTATAAACCAGGCTACCCTCCATAATCCTCAATATTATACTTATTAAACAGGGTATAAAGTGTTGGTCGTGTCACTCCCAATAACTTGGCAGCATTGCTGATATTATTATCAGTATAGGCCAAAGCGCGTTTAATGGCGACCGACTCCGCCTGTTCACGTACCACTTTTAAATTAAGCGGTAAAGAATTATCCTCAACTTCCTCTGTCGACAAGGCCAAGTCTTCCAGGTCAATATAGAAATTTTCTGTCAGCACGACAGCCCGCTTAATTTTATTTTCTAACTGGCGAATATTACCAGGCCACGGATAAGTTTCTATCATTTGTTTTGCCTCATCGGTAAAACCCTTGATATCTTTATTCTCATGTTCACTAAAACGGGACAAAAAAGCTTTCGCGATAACCAATGCATCGCCTTCACGCTCTCTTAAGGGCGGAATATCAATCACCATTTCACTGATTCTATAATACAAATCCTCTCTAAACTCTCCTGACTCTATCAAGGCCGGGATATTCTGATGCGTTGCACAAATAATACGTACATCAACTGAAATTTCACTTCGTCCCCCTAGACGCTCAATCACTCGCTCCTGAATAAAACGCAATAATTTAGCCTGCAAGGAAAAAGGTAAGTCACCAATTTCATCCAGAAAAAATGTCCCTCCTTCAGCAAATTCAATTTTACCTTTAGTCTGTTTAACAGCACCTGTAAAAGCCCCTTTCTCATAACCAAACAGCTCGCTTTCCAATAAGTTACCAGGAATGGCTGCACAGTTGACAGCGACAAAAGGCTTATCAGACCGGGAGCTTAATTTATGGATTGCACGAGCCACCACCTCTTTTCCCGTGCCGCTCTCCCCCAATAACAAAATCGTAATAGAACTCGCTGCAATTTTCTCAATGGTTCTGGATAACTTTTGCATTTTTTCACAGCTGACAATAAGCCCCGACAAAGGCTCATATACCCGCTTCTGTAATTTACTATTTTCTTGTTCCAAGACCGTTAGCTGAAAAGCACGGGTAACAATCATGTTCAAAATACCAATATCGACAGGTTTTTGATAAAAATCATACGCCCCCAGAGCAACGGCTTTAATCGCATTAGCCTGATCATCATTACCCGTGACAACAATCACCTTAGTCTTAGGAACTAACTGTAAAATGTCTTTTAAGGTCGCCAAACCTTCGCTTGCATTAGCCGGGTCTGGCGGTAAGCCCAGATCCAATGTCACCACACTGGGCGAAAAACGCCTTAGAGCATCAATTGCCGCAACTCTCCCCCCTGCAATCACAACTTTATAATCAGCAAACCCCCATTTAAATTGCTTCTGCAAACCGGGGTCATCTTCAATAACCAATAAAACCTTTTTATCATCCATATCACCCTCCTAGACAAATGGAGTGAACACTGCTTGTCTACCCCACCCTTTCAATATACACCAGCAAGCTAGATAACCTAGCCTATAAGCTTCCTGATAAAATAACTGAGCAACACTTATTAACACACCGACAAGGTGGATAAAAAACATTGTCCACCCTACGTGACTAACGGATATTTAATACTAAATACAGTACCTATCCCTAATTCACTTACCACAGAAATATCGCCACCCTGGCCCAGAATATACTCCCGTGCTTCATACACACCCACCCCCATCCCCGCATTTCCTTTAGTGGTATCAAAGGGTTTAAACAATCGTTCAATCATAAATTTCTGACTCATACCACAGCCTGTATCCATTATATCTATTAGCGCATAAGTTTGGTCAGAACCCAGGTGAATTTTGACCTCTCCATCATCCGCTGTCGCATCCTGAGCATTCTGGACTAAATGTCCCAATATCGCGATAAAGCGTTGCCTATCAGCCAGAACCAAACACTCTTTTAAGGCACAGCCTTTACTTATTACCGGTAAATTTCCTGCCTGCTGAAGCACAATATCCGCGAATATATCAGGAAGATTAATCGTCGTTTTTTGTACTTCTTTAACCTGCCCTTTTTTAAGCTGGGTTAATAAATGTTCCATTTTATTAACAACATTCTCCAGAGTCTCTATGGCATCATCAATAAATTCAGGATTACGCTTGTGCTGCTCTGCATTGTGAACAACCATCGAAACCTGTGCAACCAGATTTTTTAAATCATGAACCAGAAAAGCTGAAAAGCGACTATATGCCTCAAACTGTCTCGCCCGCGATAAATCATCGGTGACTTTACTTAATACTAAAGCATTCGCCAATTGCAAGCCAACTGTTTTTAATAGATCATGATCTTCAGCCGTTAACTGACGCATCACTAACGGTTGTGTCAAAGCCACAAAAGCCACCACTTTATTTTGCTGTAATAAAGGCGTAATAATCCAGATATTTTCATAGCCTAGCCAGAGCGATAAATCCACAGCATCATACATTTCAGGATTATTGTTAAATTCACAGAAATCTATCACCCACTGCTTATCATGCAAAAAGCGAATAAAGTCGTGATCCTGTTGTAATACAGCATCAAAAGAAAATCCCAGCGACCTCTCATCGGCTAAATAAAATTCCCCCTTTTCCCCCCTGAGCCATAAGCCTCCACCCGCGCTCCCTACCAGATCCACCAGAGTTTTAATAACAAATTGAGTCAAATCATCCAGCGATCGTAGACTTGCAATCTCACGGCTCAACTTAATCCACTCCTCCCGGTAATCATAATTATGCTGAAAAAAATGGGTATTAAAATAGACCTTAATATAGGCACGAATGGTTCCGGTAGCAAAAACAACCAGCAATAATATAACCGCCAAAAAAATAAAGAAAGTCTGGATAACAGCACTCCAACTCCCTCCAAAATTTTTAATATAAAAGCCCGCCAATGACATTAATATCATATACAGACCTGTCGCAAACATTACCGTCGTATGTACAACCACCGTTCGGGATATTGTGACCTGCTGCTCTCCATCCTGTAAACGACTAAACGAAATAGCCAGCAAAGGAGCACATAAGGCATTAATTAATCCCCGGGAATTCCAGAGTACAAAATCAAGCTGACCAAATAATAGTGATTTACTATAAATAACAAAATCAAAGGCAAACATCGCCGCCAGCCCCAGACACAAATATTTAATCGCCCAACGCTGATCTTTATTAACATTACGATATAACTGCTCAAGTAGCATCAAACCTATAATGGCAAAACTCAAATGCGCGAATAACCGGGGATCGCGACCGACAAGCTGCTTTATCATGTCCAGAAGCTCGGGTGACAGCTCTATGGCACAGACAAACACCAGCCAGACAGATAATAAAAAAGCCAGCTTTGACTTTCTTAAAAAAGCATATTTACCTGAAAACAGCTGTCTGGAAATCAGCACATTCAGGAAAAAAAACCAGGCTCCATTACGCAGTGTTTCAAAAAGAAAGGTATCAGCAATATATAAAAACGGATGAGTTAAAGAATAGACAACAGTAGCCATCCATAAGACTGACATAGCAACCGCAATAGTAAACGCTGGAACAAAAGCATTTTTTTTAATGCGCAATAAAGCCAAAGGCAATATCAGCATAAAAACAAGCAAACCAATTAAGTAACTATAAAAAGCAAATTCTTCCATCAGGCCGTTAAGGTTTATTTTAATACGTGTTTATTAATGTACCATCATTTCAGCCTGTAGGGTGAAATAGCGTCGTGTTTTCTAGCATAGGAAGCTGGTGCAGCGACGATATAACCAGCATTACCCTGTACCACTCGAGACACAGAGAACACTAACACGAAAACTAAGGAATTAGACTAAATAAAACCCGATAGTTGTGTAGCCCGTATAGAGCTTGCGGAATACCGGAAAGTGAGTGCGCTGCTCTTCCTGTATTCCGCAAGCTCCATACAGGCTACATTAAAACATAGGCTTTCGGGTATTATTAAATACGCACTCCTTAGTTACTAAACGCGCAATGATCTTGATGAAGCGCAATAAATTAATCGGCTGGCAATGGTTTATGCTGTTGTCTGTATTTCAGTAAAACCACTCTTTGCATTTGCTGCACTTGCCTGAGTAACTCGGGCCGCTGGCCACGTACACCCATTTCGGCTTCGCGTAACACCGCTAGTGCCTCCTGATAACGCCCTAAAGCCTGCAAAGCATCGGCATGCATAAGAAAGTACTGAAAAGCTCGGCCGTAATTGCTTATTGCTTTAAGTATTGTTTTTAAAGCCTCATCAGGCATGCCATTTATCATCTGGATACTATAGAGTTGTTGCGCATATTTTCTTTTATATTTTGAGCTAATATAGTGACTGTTAAGAACAGCTTGTAACCAGTTTATCACATCAGTTGCATGTGGTAGGCAGTGCCTGTGTCTCGCTAAAACACAATT
>WTCN01000066.1 GCA_013138555.1 Methyloprofundus sp.
AGTGGGTGCTTTGCGGATATACGGTGAAGTACGTATATCAATTTTTAAATCAGATTTAGCCATTTTGTAAATGCCTTTCACGGTTTAATGTTTTTGCAATTCTAAAATATTGAACCAATGGGATGTTGGAGGGGCAAACATAACTACAGCAACCACATTCAATGCAATCTTTGAGGTGATATTGTTCTTCCATCACATCATATTGTCGCTTGGCGGCCAATAAACCTAGTTCAGAAGGATTTAAGTGGATAGGGCAGGCGCGCAAACACTGGCTACATTTAATACAGGGGGATATATCGTCCCGTTTGGTTGCTCTTTCGTCGAGCACCAGAACGCCACCGGTTCCTTTAGTAATCGGCACATCCAGTGAGCGTACGGGTGTCCCCATCATTGGCCCGCCGAGAATAAGTCCCGCCTCGTCTCCTTTAAAACCCGCATGATCCAGAATATAACGCAGTGGTGTACCTATAGGCGCTAAATAATTCCCCGGATTTTCTAAGCTATCGCCTGTCACTGTAATAATACGCTCAATAAGCCCCTGTCCCACTGGCAGTAATGAGCCAATTTTTGCCAGAGTTGCCACATTAAAAATGGCCAGCCCTGCCTCGGATGAGCGACTTCCTGAGGGTATTTCAATACCTAATAAGGAGTAGGCTAGCATTTTTTGCGCACCTTGTGGATATTTTGTGGCAATCGCTTTAATGCTAATGCTGTTATCGTCTGGTAAGTGCGGCTCTATCGCATGCAGCACATCCATTTTATTATCTTCTATACCGATAATGGCCTTAGGGGCATCAACACATTTCATGGTAATACGGATACCATGTAATAAGTGCTCTATTCTTTCCAGCATGACCCGATGGTCAGTGGTTAGAAAAGGCTCGCATTCACAGCCATTCACTAGTACGGTATGAATTGAACAGTCTTCGGGAGTCTGCATTTTTACATGGCTGGGAAAAGAAGCGCCTCCCAAGCCAACGACCCCCGTACTTTGTACTGCCTGGATAAGCTCTTCGCGCGACATTTGTTGATAATCATGACTTTTATCCGAGGCTAAAAGCTGCTGTCCAGAGTTAAGTGAAGTGGTGATAATAATCGCTGCTTGTTTACCACCCTGAGCTGTTTTAGCCAGACCGATCTCTTTAATCGTACCCGTAACAGGGGCATGTATAGGCACCGACATAAAGCCATCCGCTTCAGCGATAATTTCGCCTCGCGTCACCTGCTGGCCTTTAAAGACTATTGCTTTAGCCGGTTTGCCCACATGCTGTGCCAAAGGTACAGTGATTTCAGGCGCAAAAGGTAAGCGACGTGTCGGTTTTGTATTGGTTTCTTCTTTGTATTCGTCGAGGTGTATGCCACGAGGAAAGGTTTTTTTGCCAAATAATTTTGATAAGATCATAAATTCCCTTTATTGTGTTGTTGATGTGATTGAACTTAACTGTTTAGTAAATGCCTCTCTCGGTTTAACGTTTTTGCTACTCTAAAGTACTGAACCAGCGGGATATTGGAAGGACAAACATAACTACAGCAACCACATTCAAAGCAATCATTGAGGTGATACTGTTCTTCCATAACATCATACTGACGTTTCGTTGCTAACAAACCTAATTCTGACGGGTTTAAATTTATCGGACAGGCCTGTAGGCACTGTGTACATTTTATACAGGGTAGAATGTCGCCACTTTTTGTGGCGCGTTTATCCAGCACCAGCAAAGCCCCTGTACCCTTGGTAATCGGTACATCCAGTGAGCGTGTCGGCATTCCCATCATCGGTCCACCCAGAATCAGCTCGGCCTCATCGCCAATAAACTCGGCAAACTCCAGTAAAAATCGCACCGGAGTACCAATCGGTGCCAGGTAATTACCAGGTTTTTTTACCCCATCGCCGGTAATCGTGATAATACGCTCTATCAAGCCTTGTTTAGCAGGCAATAGTGCGCCTAATTCTGCTAAAGTGGCTACGTTAAAAACAGCCAGCCCCACTTCAGAAGGCAAGCCACCCGAAGGAATCTCTATATCTAATAAAGAATAAGCCAGCATCTTTTCAGCACCTTGCGGGTACTTGGTTTCCACGGCTTCAATCGTTATTGATCCATCTTCCGGTAAATACGGTTTAATGGCTTCTAATACATTGAGCTTATTGTCTTCTATACCAATCACTGCTTTAGGCGCATCAACACAACGCATGGCAATACGAATGCCTAGCAGTAGGTTGTCAATTTTTTCCAGCATTACCCGATGGTCGGTGGTCAGGAAAGGCTCACATTCACAACCATTCACCAGTACCGTATGAATAGTGCGTTCAGGGGGAATCGACATTTTTACATGGGTGGGAAATGCTGCGCCGCCTAAACCCACGATCCCTGTATTCTGTACTGCCTTAACGATTTCCTCGCGTGACATTTGCAGATAATCATTGGGTTCCCCTGACTTGTCGACCCGTTGGCCTGAGCTTAAGGAGGTGGTAATGATAATCGCGGGTTGTTTGCCTCCCCTGGCTGTCGGTGCAATATCAATTTCCTTAATTGTTCCCGTCACTGGCGCATGAATCGGCACCGACATAAAGCCATCGGCTTCGGCAATCACTTCGCCACGCCTCACATGCTGGCCTCTGAATACAATGGCTTTAGCAGGTTTGCCAATACTTTGCGATAAGGGCACAATTATCTCAGGAGCAAAGGGCAAGCGCCGAGTGATTTTCGCGCTGGTCTCTGCCTTGTACTCATCGGGATGTATGCCGTGAGGAAAGGACTTTCTGCCAAATAATTTAAATAGATTCATAAAATATTTTTTGTCGAATGTTACAGCGACTGAATCCATTAGTCTGTATAGAGGGTAGAATTAAAGCACATTCTTGTTATCAGGTGTATTTTATACCATAGTTCCCGTTAATATTAATTAAATTAAATGCATATTATCTTTAAAGAATACAGTCGAGTTGTCTGGCAAAAAAAGTGGTATTTTCTACTCTGTCTATTAGGGCTGACCAGTGCCACAGCACTGGATTTTTATATCCCCGTTTTATACCAGAATATTGCCAATGGTTTAGCCGAAAATTACTCTGATGCAACTTTGGCTATGCTGTTAGATAATTTAATGCTGATTGCCATGTTATATGCTGGGATATGGCTGTCATGGCGGGTTTTAGAAATAGGCATTGTGCCGCTAGATGGCGGTGGCGTTAATTTACTGGAAAAACGCTGTTTTGATGTTTTAAAAAAACAGAAATATACTTTTTTTGAGGATAATTTCTCAGGGAGTCTGATTAAAAAGGCAAATCGCTTTTCACGCTCTTTTGAAATCATCATGGACTGGTGTCTATTTCAATTGTTCCAGAATGTGCTTGCCATTATTCTGGCGTTTGTTATTTTTTATCAACAGCAACCAGAGTTTGCTTTGTACTTCCTGGCCTGGGTGGTCGTGTACCTTATCTGGATTATTAGTTTTTCACTCTGGAAGCTAAAGTTTGATAAGGCAGTGGCCAGTGCTGATTCTAAAGTCGGTGGTGTGTATTCGGATGCAATCAGTAATATCTTTATCGTAAAAAGTTTTGTTTTAGAGAGTAAAGAACAGCAACGTGTCAATCAGGCTTCCGATCAGGTCTATCGGCGTAAAAAAATTGCCTGGATTTTAATGTTTATCTCTTTTTCTATCCAGGGGCTGATGGTCTTTGCCATTGAGCTATTGTTGCTATATATGATGATTAACAAATGGCGCTCTGGTGCATTTCAGGTTGGTGAATTTGTACTGTTCCAGTCGATTATGTTGATGCTGGTTCAGCGCCTATGGGAGTTTGGCCGAAATTTTCGCAATTTTTTTACCGCATTAGCGGATGCATCGGAAATGACCGATGTCTTTAAAAATAGTGATTTAGAAGTCGATCTCCCAGAAGCTAAGCCTCTCAATATTTCTAAAGGTCAGATAAGTTTTAACAATATTGATTTTTGCTATACCAGTCAGCGACCACTATTTACAGACTTTTCTTTGCATATTAAGGCGGGGGAAAAAGTTGCACTGGTTGGCCAGTCTGGCTCAGGTAAAACATCGTTGACTAAGCTATTATTTCGTTTTGTTGGGCAGCAACAGGGGAGTATTCTATTTGATGGGGTGGATAGTCGTGATTTTACGTTGGCTTCATTACGTAGCCAAATCACCTTGATTCCACAGCAACCCGAATTATTTCATCGCTCGGTACGGGATAATATTACTTTAGGCGCGGATATTTCAGAGTCAGAATTGTGCGATATTGCAGCAAAGGCAGAAAGTCTGGAATTTATTCAGCAATTACCCCAGCAGTTTGACACTCTGGTCGGGGAGCGAGGGGTTAAGCTGTCGGGTGGAGAAAGGCAACGCATCGCCATTGCCCGCGCCTTACTGGATAATGCACCGGTAGTGGTACTGGATGAAGCAACGAGTGCTTTAGATTCATTGACGGAGCAAAAAATTCAAGTGGCACTATTTGAATTACTTAAGGATAAAACCGCCCTGGTGATCGCCCATCGCTTATCCACGATTTTACGTATGGATAGAATTATCGTATTAGATAAAGGACGTATTATTGAGCAGGGAACGCATCAGCAATTATTAGCCCGGCAGGGTAAATACTATGCGATGTGGCAACACCAGAAGGGTGGTTTCCTGAGCATGTAAGAGCTATGCATTGGCAATCGCTTTTAAATATAAACTGGTTATATCCCCTGTTGCAATCAATGATTTAACATAGATTAATTAAGCGTATTATTGGCAAAACTGCATATAAGGGATAACACACCCTCTTTAGAGTGCGGCATAATTATTGCTTGATAACAGGGATGTCCTTATATAAGGTATCGTTGCTGCCAAGGTGGAGCGGTATTAAAACCATGAAAATATCCCTATTCATTATTCAAAAAACAATATGAATTTACTGCGCTTAATTTTTAGTCTGCTCTTTAGCTTGTGTGTTGCCTCTGATGTCCTGGCATTGAACTTATCCAGCTTACATAAAGTAAAACTGTCTGTCCCTGCAACACTGGCAGATAAAACATTAGGGACAGAGATTGCAGTTTCTGGCTCGACAGCAGCCATTGCCGCTTATTCTGATGATAAAAATGTCGCTGGCTCTGTATATCTTTACGCCGCAGATGAAAACTGGCGCTTATCGGCAGAATTAAGTAGTCACTTTACGGCCGATGACTTTGCCAGACATATTGTTTTAGATGACAATATATTGTTTGTCAGTGCGGAGAGAGATGATACTCAAGGTAGCAATAGTGGTGCCGTGTATATTTTTGAGCGTACTTTAGCTGATAACCCTCATCACTGGCAACAAACCGCTAAATTAACAGCACCTGATGCGCAAGCAGGGGACCGCTTTGGCGGGGCTATAGCCTTAGTCAATGATATTCTCTATATCGGTGCGCCATCCCGTGGGCAAGGTAAGGTTTATATTTTTACCCGTGATCCCCAAAAACTCTGGCAAGTCACAGAGAGTATTGAGCCTGAAGATCCACAGGCATTACGCTTTGGCGCGGCTATTGATCAGGACGGAGAAAAACTTATTATCGGCGCACCGTATACCGATGCTGATAATAGTAAGGAAGCACAAGCCAAAATGCGTCAGCCCCGCTTTGCTATTAGCAAAGGAGATACCTATGACCCCGGAATTGAGAGCGGTGCTATTTATGTTTACCAGAAACAGGCGGGACTATGGCAGGCTAGTGCGCGTTTAGGCTCATTAAACCGTGAAACGGGAGATCATTTAGGTGAGCAAATTGCGATTGAGGGCGATATTATTGCCGCGAGCATCAAGCATAAAGATGTTTTTGATGATCTGCGTGCAGGAACTGTTTATATTTATAGAAATATCGCTGACAGGTGGCTAGAAGATAGCGCATTGGTTGCCAGCAATCCTAATGTCGGTGCAAACTTTGGCAGCAGTTTTGCCTTAGTCGATAAGCAGATTCTGGTAGGCGCTAATAAAGTTCATGCTAATGGATTTAATAGTGGTCAAGTTTATTTATTTAGCCCTGATGCTAATAATAACTGGGAATTGCTATATGAGCATACTGAAGCTGACTTAAAAGCGCACGAGCAATTTGGCTTCGGTGTTGCTTTGAGTTCAGAGTATATGCTGATTGCATCGAAGCAGGCAGTGTATGCTTATCAGGAGACACCGGTAGATGATTATCCAGCCATTTATTACCTTGATAGTCGCACTTTGCAGTTAAATGAGGTGGAGCTGGCAGGTGTCGGTGTTTTATCCGCTACCTTGAATTTAAGTCAGGTGGCTGATACTTTGTTATTAACATTGACTGATTATCAGCTGCGTAGCGACATTGCCAGTAGTGATATAAATTATTCCGCTAATACGGGGCGTTTAACGATCCCGCAATTAGCTCTTCAAACCAAGACGGGTGAGTATGTATTTTATACCGTTGTTTTGCAGCAAGTTGAAAACTCGACAAATATACAGTTTCGAGTGCTCTCATTGATCCCTAAAGAATCCTAAATATGAAATTATCTTTTGCTAAACTGGCTATGATAGTCATCACTCATTCATTGACTGCAGCAACAGTAGAGGCCGTTAGCTGTCCTTCAGAGGGAGCGAGCTATGATATGCAGCAAGGCAAACTCTCGCTACCGAATATCTTTGTTGAGCAGGCAGGTTTATTGGTTGAAGCGAAACTTGATTTACTGGAAAGTCAGCACGCATTGCAGTTTCAATTAACTGACCTGACCTTACTCGATAGCACTATTGCCCAGGGGAATAGTCTCTACCAGCCCAGCCAGCAGTTATTAAAAATACAGTCACTGTGCCTGCATGCTGGTGATAGTGAGCAATTAGTAACACAAATAGAAATGCAGGCCATTCCATTGTCTGATCCTATGCAATTGCTAGTTAAAACAGCAAGTGATGCGCAGGGGAACGCTATTTTTAACTGGCCCATAGCACAAAACAAGGGAGCCATTTTTTTACAGGATCGCCAGGCATTTGATGCATTGGCAGTGACCGCTGATGTTTCGGGTGTGGTCGGCGTGCGCGAATTAAAGTTTGTTATTGTTGATTTAGAGAGTGATCAGCCGGTTTTGTTTTTTATGAATTCCGATGCCACGCCACTGCATTATGATTTTCTACGTCATGTGCTCCAGCGTTATCAAAATTTTTCCTATGCTCAAGGCGGGGTTCAGTTCAGCTCTGATGCTTATTTTAGAGAAAATCGTCGCCACCTTGCAGGCTCCGTTGTCGCCTATGATCACTTTGTATCTGGGCAAAGTTCAGGCTTATATACCATAGAGTTCTGGCCTACCGATCCAGTCCCTGCTAAATTAATTGAACGAGCCTACCATACCATTACTGCGGCAATGCCTTTTTTGCCTACTCCTTTGGCATATCATCCTGTTGGCAATACTCATGAGCAGGAATACCAGGCATTTTCCGAGCGTTTTGCCGCAGAAAATATTCGTACTATTCTGACGGAGGAATTGTTTGGGCAACTTGACACGGCGGTATTAAATAAAGGGGAAGCCTATGGGCGCTTAAAGGTCATTAATCCTGGCGATCCTAGCCCGGGTGAAGATGTGATTGCGATCTACACCTTTATTCCCAATACACTTGGGCATGTCGGGGGAATTATTACCGAAGAGCCACAAACGCCGTTATCACATATCAATCTGAAAGCACGTCAGAACGACACCCCCAATGCCTATATAAAAGAAGTACATAATAAACCCGAGTTTACAGCACTTATCAATAACTGGGTGCATTATACGGTGAGTGATGCCGGGGTAAAACTTGAGTCGGCCACCGAAGCTGAAGCCTTAGAATGGTTAGCGGACAAGATTCCAGCGGAGACAACGATTCCTGCAAGCGATTTAAGCAGTACTGAACCTTTACCCTTAAGTGAGTTAGGGCATACCGACTGGATGCGTGTTGGAGTTAAGGCTGCGAATGTTGCAGAATTAGGGAAAATACTGGCTGAAGGTGTTCCACCCAAAGGTTATGCCTTACCTTTTTCTCTCTATGATCAATTTATGCAACTAAAGCGTTGTGCAGATGATTTAACTGCACTATGTCATGCGAGTGATAGTCTGT